>PCAX01000077.1 GCA_002730795.1 Chloroflexota bacterium | reverse complement strand
TATCTGGAATGGGAAGGACCAGCGGGGTATTCCTGTCAGCGCAGGAGTCTATATATACAGACTACAGTCCCAAAACTTCCAGAAAACACGGAAGATGGTGCTGCTGAAGTAGAAAATTTGTACCCAAGTAACATAATGAATTTGAAGTACTTACTAATACTTACTACTGTACTAATACCCGTTCTGGTTTTTCCCCAAGACAGCTTAAGTGTCAGTAACGCTGACACAACGCAAAAGGCTATCATATTTAATGAATCTGAAGAAACAGATTCAACTCAAATGGAACTTGGAGATGACACAACCGCTGTAATTGAACAATCGGCTGAACCTGATTCTGTTGAAAAGCTGAATATCTGTAAATCGATCGTCTACGTGCTAAACAGTGAAAATTTATCTTTTTCCGAAGCAAAAGATCTCGCCGAAGCAGTGACTGAGAGATTAATAGAAAAAGTGAAAAATATTAGGATTGTTAACACTTTCTATGATACTGAGTGTGAATCTCCGGACTGCGCACTGGAGGATGTGAAAAACACCGGTGCGTCTCACGTCTTCATTCTGAGCACCGAGATAGATCGTCTGACGACAGAATCAGTGATTACATTCAGGAATATTGCATATGATAGGGATAGTGATGAGTTCCAGCCGGATTCGGAAAAAGATCTCAACCTTCTTCTTGATCTTCTAGAAGATTATCCTAAAATGACCATTGAATTGCAATCCCATACAGACAGAGAAGGAGATGCAGATTATAATAAGGATCTATCTCAAAGACGTGTAGAAAAAATGAAGAAATGGCTTGAACAAAACGGAATTGAACCTGATCGTATGCTTGCAACAGGTTGGGGAGAAGCTATTCCTGCTGTCATATCAAAAAGAGAAAGTGCACGGTATCCATATCTGAGGGAACGCTTTCCTCTTACACAAATGTTTATTGGTTCATTAATCACTGAGGATCAGCGCGCTGTGGCGGATTCACTAAATCGCAGGACAGAAGTAAGGATTATTGACTTCCCTCAGAAAAATCAGCTGAAGGGTATTTTGGACATTGGACTTTATTCCCTTGATCATGATCTGACCATTTCTGACTCCGCAATTTCTTCGCCGTACATTTTTGGAAATTTTAGCCACTTTTTTGGCGTTGAGAAAAATTTATTTCCAAAAACTCAGGGAATAGTTGAAGGATTTGTTGATTTCTTAGACATTGAGTCATGTGAAAGCGCTAATAATCCACCTATTGCATCGGACCAGTTGGTCCCTGCTGGATTGGACAGTGTATTATATATAGAGCTTTCCGCTTCAGACCCAGACAAAGATACCCTGACCTATTTCATTTCCAATTTTCCAAGTCATGGAACACTCTACCAAATTAAAGATGACAGTATCAGAGGTGATGAAATAACTGATGTCTCTTATCAAGTCTTGAGCCCGGACCATAAGATTATTTATGTGCCCGATGCTGACTCCACTTTAACTGATACTCTCTCTTTTTATGTTGATGATGGTCAGAACTTCAGTGAGTCAGCCAACATCTTCATCGGAGAATTCTCCTTCTTTGAACTCCTTTTAGATAGATCACCATTCCTGGACTTTGTTGCAAGCACGCCCCCTGTATGGATTTCTGCGGGACTTATATCTCTTTATTTGATCTATGAAGTGCTTAACCCTGAGCCACCGCCCAAAAAACCTGTCCCTCCCAATTTTCCTTACCCTGGTTAATTATGAAACAATTGGAGAATGCAAAACCCACAACCCGATTTAATGAATATTCAACCTTGAAGCTCATTACGCATAAAACCACAATTCTGGCATTTCTCATTTTTTCCGCCGTGCCTGCTTTTGCCGATTGGGGTACCGCTTACAAAAGTAGCCCCGTGGGGAATTTGGGTAATATAGAGGTTCTCGATCTGGATGGAGATGGCGACCTGGATGTTCTGGCAACAAATAGCGCATCTGCACCGGGAAAAATCTACTGGCTGATGAATGATGGCAAGGAAAATTTTTCGGAGGATGAAACTAAAACAATATCCCTAGAGGGGATTAAAATAAACTCGAATCCATCATCTATTCTTAAAGATCTCGATAATGACGGAGATCAGGATATCTATTTGCCAACGGATAAAGGTGTATTTTGGTTCGAAAATCTTGGAACCGAATTCAGCGAATCAATCCAGGTTACTTCAGGATTAGTTCTAGATGTTAATTGCAACGATAGCTATGCGGCCGACATGGATGGGGACGGAGATATTGATATTATATCAGCACATCTTGGCAAAGACCTTGTTGCCTGGCATGAGAATGACTGTAAACAGACCGATTGCTGGGATGGAACAGCCCAGCCAACGTTCACATATCAGCAGGTAGTTAAAGGACACACTAATGGACCCAATGGGCCGTGGTCCATCTATGCCGAAGATATTAACGGTGATGACCATATGGATGTTTTGAGTACTTCTCAGCATGATGATGAACTCGCCTGGTACAGAAATGATGGCGCTGAAGATCCTTCATTCACATACAATCATATTTCAGGTCCAGCATCTTTTCATAACAACCCAAAAAAACCCCGTGCGGCGGATATGAACGGCGATGGAGACATAGATATCCTCGTATTTGCTACCTATGGAACCAAAAAACTTATTTGGTACGATAATGATGGCAATGAAAACTTTACATCTTATGTCATCGACAATCCAGTTGGACCTTTAACAATCCTTACCGAAGACGTGGATGGCGATGGTGATATGGATGTGGTCTCCGGCAATTCATCCGGTGCAATAATTTATGAAAATGACGGTAATGCAATCCCCAGTTTTACAGCTGTTTCTTTAGGGCAAAAATCTCTCACTCTAAAGTTTGTAGACATGGACCGGGACGGAACTACGGACATATTTTCTTCGAGAGGAGATAGTGAAACATCAAAACAGTTTGAGCTTTATAACAATGGCCGAAGGATTAATGTTGCCACCACAGGTTCTGATGAAAGTGGCGACGGTTCATCGGGAAACCCGTTCAAGACAATCCAGTACGCCATCGACCATTATCAGACTTACAGCGCAGATACTATCCTAGTTGGGCCGGGGACCTACACTGAAAACATAAACTTCAACGGTAAGGATGTTGTTGTGGGATCCTTCACTCTCACAACCAGGGACAAGAGTTATGTCTCCCAGACCATTATTGATGGGAGTTCACCCTCAAAAGCTGACAGCGCATCGGTTGTTACTTTTGTCAGTGGCGAGACTCCTTCAGCACAGCTTGTAGGTTTTACACTTCAGAACGGTACCGGCACAAATATTACAATAGTTGACGAAATTAAAAGGGTTGGCGGTGGCATATATACCTACGAGACAAGTCCTTCCCTGAAACACCTTGATATAAAAAACAATACCCAGTCCATTGTACATGGCGGGGGCATCTATTTTGATTATAACAGTGACGCATCCCTTGATAGCTCTTTGGTTAGAGACAACCAGGTAACATCACATGGCGGCGGGATCTATGTTGGCACCCATGCAAATGTGAAACTGGATAGTGTATTAATAAGGGATAACAGCGCGGTAAGGGGAGGCGGTTATAGTAATCCCAAAAGGGGTTGGACGATGTTTACTAATGTAAGGGTTGTTTCAAATACTGCGGATGAATTGGGCGGGGGGATGTACATCGGAGGAGAGAATTGGTCAGATCCAGAATTTTATCACATTACAGTATCAGAAAACACCGCTGGTCAGGATGGAGGCGGTATCTATCTGACTCACTCAAAAAATAGGATTAAGATGTACGATCTAACCTTGTCAGATAATACAGCTGTGAATAAAGGAGGCGGACTGTTTACAAGATTCTCCGACCCCACAATAGATCGGGCCATAATAAGCGGTAATTCAGCTGAATATGGCGGCGGGATCTATGTTTGGGATCGCAGGGTGGTATTAAAGCTAATCAACACGCTTCTTTATGACAATCTGGCAACGGCGCTTGGCAGCGCTATTAGTGCTTATGATCGACCGCAGGTTAAAATTTATCATTCTACATTTTCCCAGAACATTGCTTCTGACCAATCCACTATTTATGCTAACGCTGGATCAATAATCTATTTTTATAATTCCATTATATGGGATAGTGAAACACCTAAAAAAGTGGTCTTTGGTGGTACTGGAAATAATATTGGCAGATTCGAGGCCCGGAGTTCAATCGTCCAGGGATTAGAATCCATAGAGGCCTCTGATAATAATGACGTCATTGACTATGACGGCACCAGCTTTGAAACTGACCCCTATTTTTCCAACCCCGGCAGCAATGACTTCAACCTGAAAAATTATTCACCAGCCATTGGGTATGCAAGTACCAGTAATTCTTTGTCACCTTATGCCGATGAATCAGCGGTAAATAAAGACGTGACCGAAACTCCCCGATCCACAGGACCTGATATAGGTGCCTACGAAAACAGCCTTGATTCTCCCGCCAACGCGCCACCCCTCATGAAAGCCATCTCAGACCGCACCATTACTGAAGACTCAGGCGAGGAGTTGGTCATTTTCGCCGGTGTTTCTGATGGGGATTTTCACTCGGAACAGAGCATGACGGTAACTTCAATGAGCGCAGACGCAACGCTTATCCCTCACCCCACTCCAAGTTACATATCACCAAACACCACCGGATCAATCACCTTTACCCCAGCTACCAACGCCAACGGCACCATTGTACTTACAGTAAAAGTGACCGATGACGCCGGCATTGAGAACGACGGTGTCGATAATCTCCTGACTAGTTTTAATGTTACTATTACGCCGGTAAATGACCCTCCATCAGTGACTTCTGCCTCCATTTCCACATCTGAGAATGAAACTTCTGTTGGAAACGTAGAGGCCAACGATCCTGAAGATGATCCAATTACATATACCCTTGAGGAAGGAGATGACAGTGGAAAGTTCACTCTTACCTCAGAAGGCGCTCTTTCCTTTAAAGATGCGCCAAATTATGAATCACCTGGAGACAGCGATGGGGATAACCAATACATTCTTTCCATAACTACCTCTGACGGAACACTTTCAGAGACTTCTGATGTGACCATAACTGTCACTGATGCCGATGACGGGCCAGAAGTGGCCAATGAAATTGCGGAAGTGATAGTAAATGAAGACGCACCTGACAGCACCATCGACATATCAAATGTATTCAGCGATGAGGATGGCGATGCAATAACAACGACAGTCAGTGCTAACAGCAATACATCTCTCATCACTGCAACTGCCGACGGAAACTCTCTAACCCTGAATTTTCTGTCAGATAAGTATGGTTCAGCCACCATTACCTTACAAGGAGAGTCTAACGGAAAAACAACTACGGAATCATTTGGCATTAACGTCACATCAGTGAACGATCCACCATATATCACCACAGCTGACACTGTGTCGGCCGCGGAAAACCAAACCTCGGTAACAACCTTAACGGCCTCTGATCCTGACCCTGAGAATACAGGTTTCAGCTACAACCTTATAGGCGGAGATGATGAATCTAAATTTTCCTTGACCAATGACGGGGTCCTCACTTTTAATGAAGCCAAAAACAAGGAATCTCCTGATGATAACAACGGTGACGGCACCTATCTAGTGAAAGTCCAAGTGGAGGATGATGCATCATCAACAGGCTCCAAAACAGTTGCCGTAACCCTTACCAGCGTAAACGAGGCACCTTCGAACATCACTCTTTCCAGCAGAGTCATTAATGACAACAGTGCCTCAGGCACGCCCGTAGGACAGTTGAATGTATCAGATGTTGATGTAGGTGACAGCCACTCTTTTTCATTCGTAAAAGGCGATGGAAGTACGGACAACGGAAATTTCACTTTATCTGGCGACAACCTTAAGGCAGCCACTACCATGGATGCAGAAACTAAAAAGACACACGCCATACGTATTAAAGTCGCTGATTCAGGCAACCTCAGCTACGAAAAAACATTTACAGTAATTGTTAAAGGCCTTAACGACAATATCCCTGTTGTAACAGCTGATCAGAGTTTTTCTATTTCGGAGGCTTCGGCTGTGGATAGTGATGTAGGCACCGTCTTGGCTACCGATCCTGACACCGAAGACGTGATGCAGGATTGGAGAATTGAGTCAGGTAATGATGACAATTATTTCACCATCGGCGCTTCAACGGGCACTATTGCAATATCCAAGATCCTCAATTATGAGATAAAGACCTCTTATAAACTGGGTGTCACGGTAACTGATGGTGTTTACACATCCAACATTGACACAGTGACCATCAATGTGGAAGATGTTTCCGAAGGAGTAACAGTAACCCGGACTTCCAACCTTGAAACAACGGAATCCGCTGGTCAGGATACTTTCAGCATTGTCCTTGATTCCGCTCCCCTATATGATGTAATTATTCCCCTTCAGTCCTCCGACTTGACCGAAGGCACCGTATCACCAGACACTCTCACGTTCACCTCTTCCAACTGGCAAACCCGTCAAAAAGTAACTGTGACAGGTGTTGATGATACTGATGATGTGGTTAACGTCGATTATACTATTCGTGTCAAACCAACCCTTTCCGATGATCCCAATTACCACGGCCTTAACCCGGAAGACGTATCTGTAACAAACTTAGATGATGAAAAAGGCGGCTTTACAATTCAGCCAGAGAGAAGCCTTATTACCTCAGAAAACGGTGGTTCAGATATTTTCAGGGTGTCCCTCCAGATAGAGCCAACCCACTCCGTTACTATACCGATCTCATCAGAGGATACAACTGAGGGCGTAATTGATGTGAATGAACTTGTTTTCACTACTGCAAACTGGTCAACTCCACAGGGGGTTGTAGTTGCTGGTCTGGATGATGAAATATCTGATGGCAATATTCTTTATTCAATTGAGTTGGGGGCTACTATATCAGAAGATGCCGCCTACAACGGCAAGGACCCCACAGATGTTTTGGCAACAAATATAGACAATGACATCAAAGAAATTCTTCTTTATCCCTTAGAAGGTATTTTCATTCCAGAAGGTGGCGGGAAAGCGTTCTTTAATGTCCGTCTCCAAGCAGCCCCATCTGGAAATGTTAAGATACCGTTTACAACTGCCGATAATTTAAAGGCGAGCGTTAGCCCCGACACACTCATTTTCACTGCGGACAGCTGGGATGGCATAAAGAAAGTTTATGTTACGGCTATTGCGGACAGTAACTCGTATGTCGATGAAATGTTAGAAATCATATCCGAACCGGCTATTTCAATTGATGAGGCATATAGCAATTATGATGTCCCAAACCCTACTGTATATATCCTCAATGAAGATCCACCAGGCATTTCCGTAACACCCCTCACTGGTTTAAATGTTAGCGAAAGCGGTGATACTTCTGTTTTCAGAATGATGCTCTTATCTGAACCCAAGGCCGATGTTACGATTGGGCTTTCCAGCTCAGATGAGACAGAAGCAATCATAGATAAATCCTCCGTCACCTTTAATAGTGAAAACTGGTTGGAGCCTCAGTCTGTAACAGTCCAGGGTGTGAATGATGACGAAGATGACGGTAATAAAGAGTTCACCATCATGACCTCGGCGGCCGTTTCTGATGATAGTCTCTACAACGGAGTGGACGCTTCGGATCCAATCTTCCGTAACGTCGATGATGAGGGTGCGGGATTTTCAATAAACCCCTTAAACGGTCTTTCTACTTCAGAAAACGGCACTATTACCCAGACCCAAATACAGCTCAGAACCAGCCCCAATTCCCCTGTAACGCTACTGCTTGCTTCAACCAATGATGAGGAAGGGACCGTCCTTCCTGCAAGCCTTTCATATAACTCATCAAACTGGTCCGAGTCCCAAACTGTTACCATAACAGGTGTTGATGATGTTGTTAAGGACGATTCGATACAATTTGCAATTGTCACTTTTCCAGCTGAATCAGAGGACTCAAACTACAAACAAATTGACCCCGTTGATATAATTGTGTTTAATGAGGATAATGATGATGTCGGTTTTGATGCAATTGCTGATCCAGATACGACTAAAGAAATAGGTGATGCAGTGGACATCACTGTGAATCTTACTGCAAAACCAACTGAGGATGTTATTTTTATTGCTTCTAGCAGCGACACAACGGAAGGTAAGATACCTGATGGAGAAAATGTTATAATAGCCGCCCCAGAGATGTGGCAAGAAACTTTTTATTTTACGGTCAAGGGCATTGATGATAATGAAGCAGATGGAGATATTGAATATGATGTTACCATAGGCATAGTATCAGATGACAAAATATTCAGTGATCTTCCTGATAAAGTTGTCCAGTTAGTAAATGAAGACTTTGAACCTGAAATTGAAATCTCAAAAGAGCTCATTAGTTTCGGGAGTGTAGCAATTGGCGACACGGAGACAAAAACTTTGAAAGTGTATAATAGAGGTAATGACAGCTTTCATGGCATAAAAATAATAACCAATCTGGGAGAGTTCTATACTGATGTTGATTCATTCGAAACTGCGGCAGGTGATACCACGATTCTGGAAATACATTTTAGTCCTACAAAGATAGGATCTTTCGCGGATACGCTAAATTTTTCCCACAACGACCCAAGACAGGAAGAAACTATTCTGATTCCATTATCGGCTATAGGAATGCCTCTTGATATAAAGAGTCCAACTATTAATATAATTTCATATGCTGAAAATATCAATTCAGGCGATAGCCTGAATGTTAAAGCAACGATCACAGACAGTTCTTCCCTTGCAAAGCAACGACTTTATTACTGGACAATCAATAAAGGTGAAATGGAAGAGAAATATATAGACATGGATATAGACGATGATGATAACACCTACACCGCTGTCATTCCCGGAGGTTCCATAACCAACAAAGGCATCTACTTTTATATTGTTGCAGAGGACATTCGGGGTAATACAAGAAAAACTCCTGTTCATTCCGCAGCAGTCCAATTCCAGCTCTCTAAAATATCTTCCAACATTGAAGGAAGTTTTTTTGAAAAGGGTATACCTCAAGACCAATGGAGCTTAATCTCTATCCCTTGGGTTCATGATAAGTATTCAGCTAAAGATCTTTTAAACAAAAGCTTAGACATTGACAAGCAGGATAGAATAAACTGGAACTGGATCATATATGAATGGAAGCCTGCTGCAAAATATCCTGACGGGTTAGAAGAAGCTGATTCGCTAGAGTCTGGTAAAGCTTACTGGCTGAAGCAAACCGATGATTCAAATTTGAAATTGTTTATGACAGGTTCTGGTTCGAGTTATGACTCAGCCAGTTTCACTTACACATTGAAGCCGGAAAGCTGGAATATGATCGGAAACCCATATCCTTTCAAAGTCAAGATAGAGACTGATCAAACTAAATTCCATGGTCCCATCACTTGGGAAAAAAAACAATGGACATCTCAGATAATTCCGAAAGAGGAGCTCCTTCCCTGGGGTGGGTATGTGATCTATAATCGTACAAAAAAAGATCAAGAACTGATTCTAAATCCGTTTGAATTATCAACAAGCTTTTCGGGGAAATATTTTACCGAAGCTGATGGCTGGAAGCTGAACATCGGTGCTTACGGTAAAACTTTTGTTGATCCGGGTAACGCTGTTGGCAGACTCTCAGGATCCCTGGAAGGACTGGACTTTAGGGACAACCCGGAACCACCTTACATGGGAGGATATGTCTCTGTAGTCATGCCAAGAAGTGAATGGAATGAGAATATATCACACTTCACCTCAGATATAAGATCTCTAGTTG
>PCAX01000076.1 GCA_002730795.1 Chloroflexota bacterium | reverse complement strand
ACTGCCCGGAAGACAAAATCGTTCACCAAAAGGTCCATCCGCATCCGGGGGCTCATTCCGAATACCGTGGCAAGCCGGAATGTGACAGCGTTGCCCCTGTCGAGGAAGGCTTTCTCAATTTTCACCTTGGTCCTGCCGTATTCGGATATGGGTCGCAAGGGAGTCTCTTCCGTACAATAAGCGTCCTTTTCACCAATCCCGTAGCCGCTGTTGGTTGTGGGGAAAAGAACTTTTTGTTCAGCAGATACATTTTTTACAATGTTCATGTGGGAATCATAGTTCACCAGCCTGGTCAGCGAAGGGTTGCGCCTGCAGGCCGGTGCGCCAACGATAGCCGCCAAGGGGATGACAATGTCAAATTCGGATAGAATACCGTTCACTAAATCGTGGTCGCAAATATCAGCTTGGATGAATTCAAAGTTTTTATCCACACAACAATCCAAGAGTGATGGTTGATTGAAGATAAGGCTATCGAGAACAGTTACTTGGAATCCTTGTTTCAAAAGTATCGGAACCAGGGTTGAACCGATATACCCTGCGCCACCGGTAACAAGTATTTTATTCAAGGCCTATTTCCATTAGGTGAAAAAGGATTTATTAGCCACATCCATTACAGGCGAAAAGTCTACTACACCTGTCTCTTCTAACATTCTTACAATTGAACTATAGACTTTTTCTTTTACATCCTGAGGTTCATAATCATTCTTGCCATTCATCCAGTCATCAATTGACTTGATATTCATCTCAGGATGGATTTCACTGGTGCAACGATCATTCCAATGTCTTTGGACAGTTTTTGGCAGAGACAATTCATCCAAATCAAAAAGGTTATACAGATAGAAACTTTGTATACCCATAGAGGCGGCGGCCTGAACAGAAGTGGAAAAAACTGAATAAACTGTTCGCAATGATGAATCATTTATAAAAATAGCTTCGCTACTAGCATAAGATTCAATCTCAAAACCAACTAAATCCATCTTTCTCAGATCATCTTCGTTCTGACTGGGATGAGATTTATATAAAAGTCTCTGCCCTGGGTGCTTCTTTTTTATTAGTTTTATGATCGTGTTTAACCTTTTAAAAAATATTGTTTCAGACTCTCTGGGCAAACCTTGGAGAAAATGGTATTTCCCTCCCACGAACAAAACGGTGTCATATTGTGATTGGTTTGATGGTTTATTCACGAATGGTAGAGGTAAATATATTTGATCAGACTGCAATGTTTTAAAACGTAAAGGAAACACAGGCCAGAACACAAAGTCCGCCGGTTTATCTCTAAGTACAAAATGTCGGTGGTTAGTTACAATAGAATCTGGCGTTTTAATCCAGTGTACATCTAAATATGCTGTACCAAAAAAATGCATGTGAATATTCAGATAAACTGACTGACTTCTATTTATGAACCAATCGGACTTGAAAAGATTATTATCATATGGCGAATCTGCACTAAGAAAAAATACACTCTTAACCTTTGGGGCCGATTTAATTCTCTTAAGAAACAACCATTGGGTGATGTTATGAGCACCGTGAACAAATGCAACTGAATTAGGCACAAAATTAATTTTCTGGAGATGCTCATAAGTTCTACGAGCATCAGGGAAAGTCTTAGAAATGGCTGAGTAGATATTGCGTGCTGTTAATCCTTTTCTCCAGTTACCGTATGAATAAAATGAAGCGGCTCCAATATGATGAACTCGGTCATAAACTTCAATTAATGAGGAGATATCATAACTTTCAATCCTTTTGTCAAGGGAGCATATCAACTCAAGCCGCGCTCCAGGCTTCAGATTACGTATTAAAGTTGCTAGTCCGTACATGACAGCAAGATCAATGGAAAGATCCGCAAAAAAATAAAATGTATTTTTCGACACTATTGATGTATTGGCTTACTTTCTGATATCAATTATGCTTACTCAATCCCATTGCTTGCATTCTTATTGCAGCTTTCATTAAGTCGGATTCAAAATGAACATTTGTACAATTATCAATTATATGATCTCGTTTCTTAAATTTGTTTTCTAGAATTCCTTTGGTATTCAGAATAGCATGGGCACCATTTTTTTGTCCATGTGCATCTTTTGAATACAAATAATCAAGACCATCATGTTCATATATTTCAAGGGCTTCATCCAAGGAGATATTTCTATCGGGATGATCCACTTGAACACCAACCACCGTTTCAACATTCTTGGGCAACAGTATATTCAGTGCATGCCTGTAAACATCAAGTAGGGGTGTTTCGCCACCCAAGCTAGGAGGTCTAATGATAACTTCCACCTCTTGGCACTCCGTAAAATTAGCTATGGCTTTGTCATCGGTGGAAACGTAAATCTTTGATAGTCTGTTGGATTGTTTGGCGTAATTAATCGCGTGCTCAAGCATGGGCCTGCCCAGTAATGGGCGCATGTTCTTGTCTGGCAGCCTATTTGAGTCTTTTTTTGCAGGAATGATTGCTATGATCATATATACCTTCAGTATTCTAAGCGGATTTAATTGCTGTAATACTTTTCGCTGATGTAGTCAGCCAATTTCTTAGCCATAAAGATTCTCGCTCCTACAATGGATTCGATGGTAGCTCCAGCTATATGAGGTGTGATTACCAAATTGTCATGCGTCCTTGCATATTTGATCAAAGGATGGTCGTAAATGTTCTCATCCCACTCCCCATGAATCACATCAAGCCCTGCTCCTCCAACACGACCAGATTTAAGATTCTTTAATAGCGCCTTTTCGTCTATGATTGCCCCGCGACTTGTGTTAATGATAACTACTCCAGGTTTCATTTGGTCAATTAGTTCGGCTGACATATATCCTCGATTTTTTTCGGTAAGATGAATATGAATAGTTATTACATCAGATCGTTGAAGTAACTCAGCAAGATCTACCTGTGTTACGTCCGAGATCGCTTTCTCTTCATGATCACATCCTAAAACATTCATACCAAATCCATTTCCATATCTCGACATCATCGTTCCCAAACGCCCCAATCCGATAATACCCAAAGTTTTACCATACAGTTGATAACCTTTAAAGCGTTCCCTTGCCCAATTACCATGCTTAGCACAATCAAATGCCGCCGGCAGTTTTCTAACACAACTTAGCAGCAATGCCCACGCCAGTTCGGCAGTTGCTGTAAACCCCTGCAGCAATTCCAATTCATTTGCGAGATGCAATACATCAACTCCCCTCTTCTTTGCTTCATTTACGTTAATATGATCAGTTCCTGTGCCAGGTGAGGCAATCACTTTCAAGTTTTTCGCGTTGTCAAAAACCTCCTTATTCATTACCACAAAACCTGAGGCAAAGTAGGCGTCAAAATTTGCTATATTATCTAAAAGAGTTCCCTGCTTGGCTGGAAAATATGTGACATCAGCAACCTTTTCCAGCTCCTTAAGAGCATCTTTCTTCAGGGAAAGATCTACGTTACAAAATACTTTCCAGCAACTCATAATATATCAACACAAGTCTTTAAGTGTGATAATATTACCTTTCCAAATATTAGTTTTTAACACTTTGCCAAATAATATTTTTTCTTCCCCTGGCCTCATCCCAATACCTGGTCTGACCCAACTAATATCATTTGGAGAAATTTCATGACCAGCTTCTAAATAATGCTTCGCAACAATGGACCTTCGGATATTTATTTTATTTTTTAACTCTGAATCGTTTGGTATTTTTATCGCTTCTCCTAACATTTTTTCAACACTATGGATTCCATCCACCATTTCCTTAAAGTCGGTTGGATCAGCTGAAAATTGATGATCGTGAAAGTCTGAATAATTATTATCAATGGTAAAATGTTTTTCGATGATTCGGGCTCCCATTGCGACAGAAAGAACCGAAGCTTCAATTCCTAATGTGTGATCTGAATAACCAACAGTATCCGATACTGTCCTTAATTCCCTAATTGCCAATAGATTAGCACTTTCAAGTGGGGTCGGATAAGATGATAAACAGTGTAAAAGTGCTAGATCTTGATTAATTCGGTTTTCTTTCCAAATTTTTCGGATGAACAAAGCAGAATTTTTTATTTCATTAAAATCCATTAAACCGGTAGACATAATAATGGGTTTACCTGTGTTAGCAATTACTTCAATTAAAGGAAAAAAATCGTTGTCCCCTGATGCAATTTTAAATGCTGGCACAAGGTCATTTAAAAATAGAGCACTGTCTATGTCAAAGGGTGTTGAAAGAAAAATAATCTCTTCTTTTTTGGCTACTTCAGCTAACATTCCAAATTCATCATAAGATAGCTGAAAACGTTTTAACTGTTTTATGCGCTCGGTCTGCTGCACTGAAACCAATCTTTCAGGAACAATAGTCTGAAACTTCACCGCACCAGCGCCGGATGCTGCTGCTAGACCAATCATTTCTTCAGCCAAGGCGTAGCTACCCTCGTGATTATTTCCGATTTCAGCAATAATCAATATTTTTTGATCAAGGTTGAAGTTGCTTATTTTCATTTAACAAATAATATTTTTCCCCAATGAAATTGAATAATTGAAACTATAATTTTAAAGCCTAGATTGTTAATATTGTATTTACAGCTTTTTATAGGGGTAAAACCGCGCTTTTGAGTAAAGTAAAAAATTCATAATTTCGATTTCAACTTCAGTTCTTCTTTTTGTATATCTTTTAGCTGCAATATCAAAAATTGTCAATTTATTGGAATTCTTTGTTGCTATATTTTTTTTTGTAAATATTATCTTTGAATAATCACCTTTTATAGATTTATCGTCAGTTTTTTGAAGAAAAATGATTTCATAAATTTGATTACCTCTTTTAATACGCCATCCGTTCTCTAACTTATCTGAATACTTTTTGTAATATGTATCTACAAATTCATTCATAAATTCCTTCATCATCTTATACTTTTTGGCTATTGTTAGTTCTTTATACATTGGTGTCTTCATATTGATATCTTTCGCTGGATTACCTCCAACGCAACTGTTTGGTGATACATTTTTCGTTATAATTGACCCTGTAAAAATGACAGACCTTTTTCCGATAGTTACTCCTGGGTAAACCACGTTGTATGAACCAAGTAGCCACGCATCTTCTTCAATAATAACTGGAGCCTTTTTAAATAAATTACAACCATCCAATAATTCCCCGTGGCTTCCATGAGTCCAAATACTATTATATGTTCCTATTCCCACCCCATTTCCGATCGTTAACATCTCAGTAGCATTTAATATACAGTTTTGACCTATCCAAACATTAGAGCCTATAATACAGGGATTATATCCATTGGCAAGAAGATGATTATTCAATTTGACATAGTCCCCTATTTTAAGAACTGGTAAAACTATATTGCTGTCATGCCCGATCATACTATTATCACCAATAAAAAGCTCACCGTTTCCTCCTGAAGAAATAATTTTACAATTTTTTTCAATTTTAGAATGAAAGCCTATATATATATTGTTTACACAAATATTAGTGTTATCCCCAATGATGACACCATTTCCGATGAAGATATTCTTTCCTCTTATTATGGTATTCTTTCCAATTTTAACATTCTCCCCAAACTTCACCTTTTCACCTTCAATTACGCTATTTTCTCCTGATATTATTTTCTTACTCATTTGAAACCTTCCAATTTCATATTGTTAATTCTTATAATAATCTTAACTATCTACCTGAATTCAAGTCGTAAGTGCACCATTTCATATTTCTCAGAAAAATACGGCTTTAATGTTCCCTCACTGGCCAATCTTAAGGAACCATAGATACTGCATCACCAGTCAGAAACAATTTGTTCTCATCACAGAGCTTGCGAATATTTTGTAATGATTATGGAACGCGACCAAACATATGAACATATATACTCAGCTATCATCTCAGATATATTCTATTTCCACTTTAGAACCCGATTTAAGCGATTCATCTACGGCCAAGCCGACACACATTGCATCGAAGACCTCTCGCGTAAGATGATCTGTATCTTGGTCTGTCACTATGGCATTAACGAAATCGGGGATCAGGTCGCCTTTACTTCCAGGCAAAGATGGTAAGTCCAAAAAACGAGGTTCACTATCAGGCTTTCGCGTTTCATGGATACGAGATCCACAATCATCCAGAATGAATGTTTTATCAGTTCCAAAAAGTCGGAGAACATGTTGGTGCGTATGAACACAAGCCAGATTGCTAGATACTCGCGCTATTAAACCTGAATCAAATTCAATAGTTGATACCACAAAGTCCTCTACCCCAAGGTCATAACTTTTCGTTGCAATATTGTTACCAGATGCAAACAAACTATGAGGTCTTTCTTCCGTAAACCAGAGCAATAAGTCAATCAAATGGATACCGCCACCAAGCATTGGGGAATAGTCTTTTCTTTGCCCTCTCCACCCATCAATAATCTTATGTAGTCTTCCATAAAGATAGTCTCCATCTGCGGCAAACAATTCACCAAATTCACCTTTCTGTATGGCCTCTCTGAGCCAGCGGTAGATAGGAGCTGTCCGTAGAATAAGGTTCGAAAAAAGTTTTGCGTTACCGCCCTGTTCTTCCCATGCTTTTTTTATAGCTAACAACTGCTTTCGATTGACACACAAAGGTTTTTCACTAAACACATGGCGTCCTGACTCGAGGCTTGGAACAACTTGGTCAACGTGAACATCATCATACGTGGCTACTGCTACCAGATCAACTCTTGAGTCATTGAGAATCTGTTCAAGATTCTCGGCTTCCTTTGCCTCAAGTTCACGGCTTAGACGACGGGATTTAGCCCGATCCAGATCATTTACCCATAGGAGTTCGCAGTGATCATGGGCATGGAAAGTACGGGCCAACTGTTCTCCAACCCCCAGACCGAGAACACCAACACCTATCTTTTTCATTTATTCCTAATGAATATGAAAGGAACAAACTGATTCATCAAATAATGCTACTATTTCTATAATAGAAAAGTCTCTTTTCAAATATGGAAATTTTATTTTGAGAAATACGAGGAAAAAATGAAAAGTCAGGCGTTCATGCTATCCCAAAATGTTTTGTACCAGTTGATATATCTGGGGAAGCCTTCTTCAATGGAGAATTTCGGCTCGTAGCCAATCAAATCTCTTGCTTTATCCACATTCAATGTTCCTCGGTCAGGGGTCAGTTTCTCTTTGGGCAGATAATTGATCTTAATATCAGGAAATTGATCTTCAACAATCTTAGCTAGTTCCCCAATAGTTCGCGATTCACCATAGGTTAAATTAAATGTCTCGTTTACAGCGTTCTTACTTTCAATGATCTTAATGACACCAGAAACAAAATCATCAATATATGTAAAATCCAAGCAATCTGAACCATTTCCATGAATATTGATCTCTTCTCCTATCAGGGCGTTTTCAATGAATATCTGCCCAACACGTCTACTCACACACCTTTCTCCGTATAGCGCTGATGGGCGAATTATATTATATGATAAATCAAATACTTGATTGTAAGCCTTAACTATGAGTTCACCGGCATATTTAATCGTCCCATAAATACCTAAAGGATTACATATATCTTTTTCAGATACCGATTCTGAAGGAAAATTCCCATAAACCATACTGGATGAAAGAAAAATGAATTTCTCTACTCTCGGCTTATAATTATTACTTTTACCGCCTCTGGCATGGTCAAGAGCGTTTTCAAGAGTTCGCAAACTGTGGTCAAATGTATTATGCGGATTTTTATTGGCTTTATTGGCATGAGCAACTGCTGCCAAATGTATAATTATATCAGGTTTTATAAACAATCCTAAAATTCTTGATAATGCACTGTAATCACGAGCATCTTCAACGTTAATCTCAATTTGACTATCATGTAAAAGGTCTATCCGTTGGT
>PCAX01000075.1 GCA_002730795.1 Chloroflexota bacterium | reverse complement strand
ATCATCCATGTATCAAAGTAACCATAGTGTAAATACAGTCTATGATAGTTGAATTTTATACCAGTAAACAAACTCCATATTGTATCAGGCTGAGCATATTGGACCTTATCATCTTCACCTAATACTAAATCTTTTCTAAATGCTGCCTCTACCTTCTGATTGTTGTATTCTAATCCTGGTAGTTTCCAACCAACAAACCATGAGATTACTAAACCACCCATAGACACAGCAAGTGTTACCCATACTAATGAACCTGGAATCTGACTAAAGAATGGTATTGTAACGTGCTCACTCAATCCCCATAGTACCGGAATAAATGCCACCAATGTCATCACAGCTCTTACTACTTGTAAGCCTAACGACTCAACAATTCTAGCAAACCTATTACAATCTTCCTGTATACGTTGAGATGCACCTTCTATCTCTTCCTTTACTGTTCTCCATCTTGGAATATAATCAAACGTAATCGCCTCACGCCATCTCAGTCCATAGATTCTGGTGAACCAACCTGTTAGTACAGCCAATATTACATAAGGGAATGCCAGTACAGCAAACGATGGTTCACCTTCAAACCCATTTGTAATGTAAGATATACTAACTAACTTTTCATAGAACAGTGCAATGCCTTCTACCTGTTTATCTTTATACTCTGCGGAAGTTTGGAGTAGATTATAGAACCCACCATACCATGTGTTTATGGCTACAGTAATCTGTACTTGTATCCATAGTGAGGCAATCAATGCGGCGCCTCCTCCATAAGCCCATAAGGCCCACTTCTTACTTTTATAAAAAGCCTTTATCATTGTTGTGCCTCCTACTGGAACAGACCTTCCAAAGTTGCCCGTCTAGTATGACGCCAGAAATCAAATATTTTGTTTTTTCCAAAACACCATACATTTTCTATGTAGAGTTTGTTCATAAACTCCACCAACTCCTCTTTTGTTTTAAATTTGTTCTTCCCTTGAGG
The DNA here is from genome assembly GCA_002730795.1 of Chloroflexota bacterium. Taxonomy (GTDB): domain Bacteria; phylum Chloroflexota; class Dehalococcoidia; order Lucifugimonadales; family Lucifugimonadaceae. Next base: position 10,598 of record PCAX01000075.1, on the reverse strand, counting down.
TCGTTGCATGATTCTCATTCCAATTTGTCCTAGAAAATCAGGCTGGAGGCTATCTACCAATTCATCACATGAATGATACCTAGTCCCCTTAATTTTTGGATCCATAATATTGGTCAATAAAAATCCATTATCACTTAAAGCGTTAAAACTATTTAGTGCAACTGGTAAGTAAAATTCATCACGCCATTTTTCATATTCATTAAACTTTGCCCAAGATTGATCTTCTTCAAACTGTCCGCCTTCATTATATCGTTCTGTAGAAAAATATGGCGGACTAGTAAATGCACAATCAATATTCTTTATCTTGTCCCATGGCAAATCTTCAGCGCCACATCGGTATATCTCTGTAGTCTTACCTGGTGCCATCTTACTATATTCTTTTATCATTTCAGAATATATCTTAAATGTATTTGGGTTTGGATCACACCCAATATAGTGTGTAGCATTTGATGCAAAAAATCCTGTTAGTCTATCACCCCAACCCATAGACGTATCAAGTACAGTCTTAGCATCTGTCATATTATAAATGACCTTTGCAACAATAGGTTTAAACTGAGTTGCAATATATGTTCCAAGACGTAATACTTCCATTACACTCTTTGGACTCAAATCTGCCGTACTGTTTACCCCTCTCCATAGCCCACCTATAGATGACCATATCTTCTTTGCAGTTCCTTCTTCCCAAACCTGTGCAGGTGCCATGTAACCATACGAACCACACCGTAAACGTAAATGATTCATAAAATAGTCAGAACACAGATTATATGCCGTAGGACCGTCTATAATGCCCTGTCCGCAAGTCCGAAACTCATATTTGTAGTCATCGTACTTCTCTACTACTTCATTTTCTATCTGCTCTATTGGTGTAATAAAATTTGTGTAATCTACCTTTTGAAGTTTACGAAAGTTATCTACCATATCACTGTACGGTATTTCACGAAAAGGAAACGGCGGCCGCTCTTCGGCGACATAGTGGCCAATAGTTTCACGAAAAACTTCCTTACCATACTTCTCTGTGCAATAACGAAACTCTCCCTTGTTTAGGTAGAAGTCATGCTCTTTCAAATAATCATATAGTTCTTGGTTCATTGCCAATTCCAACCTGGATATAAATTTTTCAACTTACTTATATAATCTGATACTATTATAGAATCTTCTTCCCAACTAACAGATGGTTCCACCAACTCTCTAGCAACCGATTTATTTACAGTATCTTCCTTATGCTGTTTTACTGCTGTTTTAAAACTAAAAGTAATTCCATCAGGTGGTTCACCTATATTATCTTCTAGTTTTTTATAAAACTCTGCTACTAATTTTTTAGTAGGATAATTTTTTTTGTTATATGTTAAATACCACGTAGGGGTATAAGTATCACCCACTTCAATATATTCCAATCTATCTTCAATTTTAGAAAAGGTATGTTTCCAATTATTATATGAGCCTATACCTAAAGTATTAAAATCTGTTGAAAAGACTGAACCTCTGTCAGTATATAATCCATCTAGAAATCCAAGATCACCACTATACATTTCATACCAATCTACATTCTTTTTATATATCTTGCTTTCTTTAAATATTTTATTACCATCATCATCACAAAAATCATTGAATGGATTATTACGGTTTCTAGGACATTTAATATATTCTAAATTATTTTCCAAAAACTCATTAATAACTTGTGTAACAGCAACATCAAATGCTCCCTTCTCATCAAAAATAGTTTGCACACTAATTTCTGTAATGTTATGATCGGCAAGAGTTTGCATATCAGAAGCAAGCCTATCTAAATCACCAAAAAAGATAACGTCAGACATTGTATGTAACCCTACAGAATTAGCATACTCTATAAACTCAAAAATTACTTCTGGGCTTTTTGGTCTCCGTCGTCTTTCTTTTCTTAACATTTCATTATCAAAAGTTTGAACACACGCTATTACAGTATTAAAATTATATTCTTTTAAAGTATCTAACTGTTCTCTAGTCCAATCACACATATGAAATTCCATCACCTTACGAGGAATTTCTTTAAAATTTGGTATACAATCAAATATGTCTCTCATTGTTTCAGGAGACATTAAAGATGGAGTGCCCCCACCAAAAAAGTAACAGTGTATAATATCTGAACTTAATACTGGTTTATAGAATTCTAATAATTTTGGTAAGTAATCTGAATAGTATCGTTTGTATGCTTGCTTATTATATATTGTGCCCTTAAAGGTACAGTATTCACATTGGCACTTACAAAATGGACTGTGAATATAAACTCCAGTCTTATTTTTTGTATTCTTCCAACTTTCTAATATTTCAAAATCTGAAAAATATATCATCCAAACAACGCCTCTAACGTCCTTTGCGTTCCATAACTTCTATCAACTTGCCAATTAATCTGCTCAAGAATAAAAGTTAAAGGTTCAACGAAACTCTTATCAAACATTATATCATAGTTTATCGTTTCTTGCAAGTCAAATTCCTTTGGAAGTTTTGTCATAAATGAAATGACATTAGCCTGCATAATATTCGGAGTCCGAAGTTCTATAAATTTTATCTTGTCACCCTCTTGTATAAAAGGATACTTGTGTGATAGCTTATTCTTTTTCAATAAGAAATTATATATCAATGCACCTTTGATATGCATCGGACAACTTTTCTTAAAGATTGATGAACTATCTCCCCACTTCTTTAAACCGTTACATGATCTTGGATATGCAATACGTTCAGCTGGCATGACCATAAACTCTTTACGAAAATCTTGAATGAATGTATTTAATGTTATCTCATCTTCATTAATAATTACTTTCAATGCAGTTTTAATCATATCACGACAAGGCTCTGGTGTTGAGGACTTCACTGCCTCGATACCCATTATCTTTAGTTGTGGTTCAGCATATCTCACACCTTCACTGTCATGGACGTTCAAGATGTATCGTTTCTTCGCAGTCCAGATACCCTTGTCAGCAATGACTTCTCTAGCCATGTCCATCTTCTGTTGATATGCATTTACATACTCAGCCAACTCCTCAAAACATTTTGTAATATAAGGTTCTAATTTTTCCTTTGCAACTTTATCTAAAAAGTCTACAGGGTTTTTTGGATTAACTTTTGAAACCAACTCATCAAACGTAACATAAATCGAATCTGTATCAGATGCAATAATATAATCAACATCAGTTGTCGATAAAATTTTATTAAGATATTCGTTAACCTTATTCTCAATCCATCGAATACTTAACTGACCTGATGTAGTTATAGCAGTCGCCATCTTCTCATCATAATATCTAAAATACTGATTGCCTACTGCACCATAAGCACTATTCAATGCAATCTTTCTTGCCATTTGAATGTTATTGTATTTTGAAACTTCATTTTTATATTTTGGATCTTTAGTATCTTCATATCTCTGTTTAGCTTCTAAAGTCCATTTTTTAAACTTTACCCGATCACTATAAAACTTCTCCATCAATGCAGGAAGAAACCCTTGTTGGTTTGTACGAAATCTGGCTCCGTTCGGGGTCACTGTATATCCATCATCAGGTATATCAACTTCTTTCTTTAACATCTTTTCAACATTAACCTGACCATTACCTTCTTTTGCCATTGTCTCTGGTGAAATATTATACTGCATAATCAGATGTGGATACAAACTGTTCAAGTCAAATGACATCACCCAATTATGTAAGCCAGTCTGAGGATCTTTTACATATGCACCTTCATACTTTGCATCCTTTCTAGATGGTTTTTTCACAGGTACTATAAAATTTTTCTCTCTTAAAAAATTATACATAATAACATCCCACATACGAACCTGTGAAAAAACATCGTTTGGATTAATCTTGGCTTCATACGCCATTGTTAGATGTAACTCAATAAGTTTCATCTTATCTTCAAGACGATCTACCAATTCAACGTCCTGTATATTGTAATCTACGAACGATTGATAATCGTTTGTATACCAATCTCGGAATGTTTCATGTGGGTTTTCGTGTTTAGTTTCACCCAACTCTACATATGCAATATGATTTAAAGCATAAGACTCCTGATTGGTGTAAGTATATTTTTTATACAAGTCCATATAATCAAGTATAGAAACACCTAAAATATCGAACATAAGCATCTGACGATTTACCATATGCGCCATTCTTGGATGTACAACACCCCAAGGTGACAGTCTTTTGATTTCTTCTTCGTCTAAAATTTTTGTAATTCGATTACAAAGATATGGAATATCAAAGAACTTAACATTCCAACCTGTAATGACATCTGGACCTATATAGTCCCAGAACTCAAGGAATTTTTCTAATAGATGTTTCTCATCACGACAATGAAAATAATTTACATCTTTACGATCATTAGAATAATCTTCCAGACCCCAAACAAGAATCTCACCATTGGCATGATTCTTAACCGTGATACAAAGCATCTCCTCTTCGGCTAATTCAGGATCAGGAAATCCATTATCACAACGAACCTCAATATCTAGGGTAAGAATAAAAAGTTTATTCATATCCCAATCAACTACACCATCATAATTCTCAGCAATCCATGTGTATGGAAAACGCTCCATGCCGAAAACCAAATTTGGTTGTTCGTCGTATTTTTCTAAAAAAGATTTAGCTTCGTAAATAGATTCACACTTATACGGAGCCACATAATGACCTGTGAGAGTCTTAAACTCTGTTTCTTTTTGCACAGGAACATAAAAGGTCGGTTGATATTTGACCTTATGTTTTATTCGCTTACCATCTTTAAATTCACGGACAAGGAGCTTATCAGCTCGTTGCAATACATTAATATAAAAATCACTCATGCATCTATTATAACATAAAAATTAAAATAAGTCAAAGGCTCCCTTCTTAAAAGTTCCATCTGGCTCTACACCATGTTTAGTCGAAACTACAAAAGTTTTGGCTGGGTTAACCATAACATTAGCCCTTCGCATAAAAGTTTGATTCATTAAACATTTAGTTACCTTATGACTTCTATCATCTACTATAAATTGTACATCCTTATATACTCGTCCATTAAAATCTATATCTAAATGTATTGAGGGGCGTTCTATAGGAGTTTTAGATGACCATGACCATTTTCCCTGTTCATAAGTTCGCATCTTAACTAAATCATGTTTAAAGGTTTTACCATTATTTTTCCATATAACCTTTTTATCCTTTACTTCCCATTCATCACAGTGCATTATAGCCCGAGCACTATTGCCAGTATCAAAATTAGCTACAATCTTACCTACGCCCAAAATTTCAAGTCTTTCAAATCTACCCACTTCTAATGCTACAGGATGTCTATTCTTAGGATTCTGAAAATAATCTAAAAGTTCTTTAATTATATTTCTACCAGTTGCTGTTTCTATACCTTCTGTACCTGGTGAATGATTAACTTCTAAAATATAAGGAGGTTCTTTTTTTGGTTTTTGACTGGGTATAAAATCAACAGCAGTCCAAACTCCACTTACAGCCTTTGCTGCTAATAAACTTTGCTCAATTTCTAATGCAGTTAATTTATACTCTTTTACTTTAGCACCTTGTGAAAAATTACTTCTAAAATCTCCTTCTAAAACTTCTCTTGACATAGCAGCCATAACAGTATCATTTAAAACTATAACTCTTACATCAAAATTTGTTTTTATATACTGTTGAAGTAATAAATCAGCCTCTGGATCTTGTTTGAAAAGTAATTGTACAATAGCATCTAGAGACCTTGCAGACTCTATGAATACAACACCTACACCTTTCGATCCTTCCAATGTTTTCAGAACTACTGGAAAATCTACATCTAAATTTTCTACAGCTAGTTTAACACCACTTTCATTTGGTATTAATGCAGTTTTAGGTTGTGTTAAGCCATCCCTTTCAAGTCTAATAGCAGCTCTATACTTATCAGAACATACAGCAAGCGTATCTCTACTATTGACCATAGTTGCCCCAGTTCTTTCTAATTGAGATATTAAGTCCAACCAACTCAATCTCATAAAGGCCGGGCCACGCACTATTACTATAGTATTAGTATCTACTACAAATCCTTTAGGATCATCTTTATTATGAACTCTATGTACATTTTCAATAGATTTAAAATAAGCCCCATCTATAGAAAGTATATAGCATTCAATTTTTTGTTTTTTACACTCCTCTAAAACCCTTCTAGCTGTACGAAAATACTCCTGGTTTTTTGAAGTAGGAGCATGAGGTCCATCTCCAGCCTCAGAAACAACAATCACCTTATATGGATCTGATTTTTTAGATTCTTGTTTTTGTTCAACCAGAGTCTTTCTGGCATTACGAACCATTTGGAAGGACTTGCTCATACTACTATTTATGATAGTAATAATTTTTTAGGGAGAACATCTATACCTGAACCGTAAACTCTACGGTAATTATCTTCTAGATCATCAGCTGGTTCTGATACAGTTACAACCCAACTTCTTGGTACAGAAAATTCTTTACTCTTACTAAAAGGTTGCCACGGTACCATGCCCATCTGGACAGCATTATTAGCTCCACCAGACATGGGCATGAGTGTCGCAGGATCTTTTATGTCAATAAATTCTTCGTTTTCTTTTGTTACTTCACCCACTACATCTTCACCTGATCTCATTCTAATCAATTTAATCATAATCTAATTTTCCCGTTTTTTTCCAATATTATATTTTGTTTCTAAAATCCATTCTTCTTTTTCTTTATATGAAATTATTTTTATTTGTGATAATGGAGCTTTAGGTTCTGATAATCCTAAAATTTCTACTAAATTCCAATCTTCTAACAGCCCCGCTATAGTATTTCGTCTTTCAATATCATTCTGTGATAAATTTGTTATCTTACCATCTAAAGCAAATAGTTCCTTAAAATGAACTATATAATATCTTCCTTGTTTATGTAGGATGTGACATGATTGATATAACTTACGTTCTTTTCTAGAAGCAACACCTATGCGGGAAAGAGTTTCACGAATTTTTAAGAAATCATCAGGTTCACCCAATTTGATCTCTAGCATTAAGCCAGGATCCCAGTCAACTTCTTCCATGTTTTCCACCTCGATCAATTGTTATTTTTATTTTTTCAAGCTGTTCATCATTTAGTATGTCAAGTGCCTGTCGAGCCTTTTCATTACTATAACCATAGTATTCTTTTACATATTCAAGATTTTTAATCTTGCTAGACCTGAGCCATTTACTGAATCTCTTTTTTGATCTTATACTATTTAGAAAAAACTGAAATTGCAATCGTTTATCTAGGTGGTGCATCTTATTCATTTCATTAACAAACAAAATACAATCAGGAAAAGATGATAATGCTTTATTCACTATAAAGGTAGGATATCTTTTTTCCCAAAATTCATCTTCACTATCCATCAGATCAATTTTCTGATGATTGATAGCATTAAGGTAATGTTTTAATTGATACGGTTGTTCGTTTTTCATACTATCGCCGTATTCATAACTGATGCGTTATATACATCTTCATTAATTTCACATCCGAGATACTGTCTGTTCATACCCTTTGCAACATACGGAACAACACCTGAACCTGCAAAGGGATCTAGCACCTTATCATTTTCTTTTGTTAGATACTCAAGCATCAACTCAATAAAATTTTCATTCCAGATATGCAACTGTAAAGGTCCACTAAACCCTTTCATTTTCTGTGTATCATAAACCATAATACCTTTTAGAAAATCGCCAGACCGCTTGATGGTACCTGTTCGGGTGAATATCAAACAGTGTTGGTAGTTGAACGTATACATATCACGTTTTTCTACGGGATGATTTCTAACTACTATCTTATAGTCTTTGAGTTTCCAACCCAATTCAACCATACTCTGATAATATGTTATATGATTGGTTAATATTTCTCCATTAATTTTTCTATCAGTCTGAGCAATCAACACAAACCCATCATCTTTTGTTATTCTTGAAAATTCTCTACAAGCCTTTTGCTGAAACTCCTGGTAACTTTGTATGTCTTTGTCATACTCTGTCTGTGAAATATCTGGTGGACTAGTAAAAACTAAATCTACAGACCCAGGATCTATTTCGGCCAGCACATTATAACAATCACCGTGAACAAATTGATTCCACTTCATCACTCAATAATCTCCTACCCACGCACCAAAATAATATTTTTTGATTACTATTTATATTTTCTAACATCCATTGATGTGCCTTTGCTTCGTAGATATCATCTAAATAAAATCCACCTACTTTTTGTTTAACTGATTTAGAATATGCTGACTTGTGTTGATATAACTCATACTCTAAATCAAATCTTGGTTCCGTCAATGGATTCTGATTCAGATAACCATCTATCAGTTTTCGTCTATCAGGTCCAATTTGCACACCAATAATTCTTTTTACTTTCTTATTAAATAGTTTCAATCCTTTCAGTACACAGGCAAACTGAATACCAACACCAAGAGACATCACCAATACATCTAAATCATCTGGAATATTTACTACTTGTTCTCCATTAGTATTAAACATCAAATCTCTATTCTGATAAATGTGTTTACTATAATCTATATTATGATAACCTGTCTCCTCACAAATCTCATTCACTCTTGCATTAATAGCATTCTTCATACCATGTCCTGCAACTATTTTAACATCAGCTCCAAAATGTTTAGTCAACTTCATCATTGGAAGTTTGTCTAATCGTTCTTCTGTAGTTCCACCTATAGCTATAGTACAATACTTACCATATTCTTCTGCCACTCTACTGATAACTGGACCTGTAGGTGAATGTACAGACACAGATGCAATCACACCTGAACTAGATTGTACTTCTTCTGTCTCAAATAATGCCTCTGCCTGTCTTACCTTACCACCATTCACATCACCCCACGGACAATACAAATCATCACGCTTATACCAAATATCATGATGATTTTCTACCGGTGTTAGCATATTAAAGCTCTTACATCATCATTAGCCTCAACATCTACAACCATATGTGTTCTTACAGTATCTCCTCTATTCACTGCCTTATGAGGTTTCCTTGCATCTATATACCACAGATCGCCGTGGCCCATATGAACTTCATGTATAGCACCATCACAATCCCAATCGGTAAATGTCACACCCTGATTAGTAGCAAGAGGATAATGAAATCTCATCAAGTTTGTATCTTGAATTCCTGAATGTGGATCTACCTGATCAGTATGACGTTGTAATTCGCCCTGACCTTTCGCTGGTTTTTCACCTGCATCTCGATGTGGTGCAAGTTTCAAAAATCGAATACGGTGTGGTATGCCTGGAATATATGACAACAAAGTTTCTACTTCTGGAAACTCTGCACGGAGATGTGTATCTTGCATACGAAAATCCTGATTTTTATTATGAAGCTTCAACAAATCTTTATTCTTTATTTCTTCAGGTTTAGTAATAAACGTAAAGTCAGGAAGATATCCTCTCAATGCAATAGCACTCCAATTATTACCCTTATTGTAATTAGAGTAATGATTAGTGAATGGTAAATCCATTTTATCTAATCTTTCCATAATAGTATTACAAAGATCAGACTGATTAGGAACTCCCTTACATTTCGTTAGAAGTCCGTACTCAGCCTTATGCAAGGCTTTCAGTTCTGGAAATTCTCTAGGAGGTGTTGTTCCATTAAGTTTATCTTTAAAATACAGACCTAAAATATCACTGAAAGTATTTACTTTGATTCCGATCTTTTTAAATCCAGCTTCTTTAGCTACAGATTTATCAGATTCTATTTCTTCATTTATAAACAAAAAAACATTTTCATCGTCATAGGCTTTCAGTCTTTCAACCATTGATCTAGGATTAGTATATACAATACGATCTATACATCTATCACCTTTTTGCATTGTTGCAATAGGTACTGTTTTGTAAGCAGTATACATCTGAACTTTAGATTTAGCTCTGAGCACTCTACTCTGTAATGCAAAATCTTTTGTGTATTCATACCACCCTGCATCAATAGCTGCTGCAATTTTATGTTTCTTCATTTCATTAAACGGAGACTCACACCGTTCATTATAAGGATTCCAAATCTCCTCTAATTTGAGCAATTCTTCTCGCTCTATACCTTTTTGCCATTCTTTCATTTCATTGTTCCTCTAATGTTCTAATATAGTATAATATTTCATCTATTTCTTCTGGTTTCAATTCTTCATCTGTCTTATCTAGCCAATCTTTCATTTTTGGAGTATAAAAATAGGCTCTTCCTTAACCTTACCTTCTTGTGATGACAACTGAAGTTTCCATGTATCAATATGTTTGAATTGTGTTTCCTTACCTAACCGTACTGTTTCAGATTCAAAGTTTTTTATTCGCTTTGTATCTGCTACATTCATTGCCAAAATACCGCCGGGCTTCAAACCATAATAACAATTTTCTATAGTCATTCTTAAAAATCCTTCTACCCAAGCTTGAGGATCAGGATATTTTTTATATGATTGTGTATCTTCTTCTGAATATTTTTCCCAATCAAAATAAGGTGGAGAAGTAAAACACAAATCTACACTGTTCTTATCTGGTCTAAACTCCTCACTACCCATCTTGTGCAATTCTATTGTGCGGTTCTTATCTCCCCAATCATCCCTTATCTGTTCCAATCCCACATAAGTTT
>PCAX01000074.1 GCA_002730795.1 Chloroflexota bacterium | reverse complement strand
GTCAATTTTGACGCGAATATAGTTATCTGTCAAACCGGATTTCCCGTGATTATCTTCCCAAAGAACTGGTCTACTATCACCTATGAAAGAGGACATGTGACGTTTTGCATTTTGTAAAGTTATTTTTCTCAGTTCAAAAGCTCGTTGGTTGATGAGGTTCCCATGCACTTTTTCTTGCATATGGAAAGAAGTAGTTCCAGGTCTGTCAGAATACCGAAAAACATGGGCATCGGCTAATCTGGCTCTTTCTAATACGCTAAAACTGGCATTATGATCTTCTTCGGTTTCGCCAGGAAATCCAGTAATTACATCCGTCGTAATCGAGGCATCAGATATTAAATTTCTGATACGTTCAACAGACCGTAAAAACATATCTGAAGTATACCTGCGTCGCATATTTTTAAGTATTTTGTTACTACCACTCTGTAGTGGCAAATGGAAATGTTTACACAATCGGTTGTTGGTATGCCAAATATTTAATAAACCACCAGTTAGTTCTTGAGGTTGGATCGATGAAACTCTAAGTCTTTGGATGTCGGTTTCTTTTAAGATCGCCTCAATTAATTTAGCGAGCGACATATCGGTTGTTTCGAACCCATAACTACCCAATTGGGTTCCGGTAAGGATTACTTCTTTTACCCCTAAATTAGATAGCCGAATAATTGATTCAAGTATTTTTATCACAGGAACACTGCGTTCCCTACCACGTACTTTAGGAACTATACAGTAGGAACAGACCTGGTCGCAGCCCTCTTGTATCTTAATTGATGCACGGGTCCGTCCAAGTAGATTACCTATGACATTCCCTTCGTTTTGGGTATCCAAATATTCGTAATCGCCAATATATTCCACGACGGATGAAACTATTTCACTTTTGTTAGTTCCCCTTACAACCAAATCAACGCTACCCATTTCACTCAATTCTCTATCAGCTCTTTCGGCATAACACCCTGTGGCAACAATCAAAGCGTTGGGCCATCTCTTTTTGGCCGAATTTAAAGATTTTCTCGCTTTTTTATCCGCCATACTAGTCACTGTACAGGAGTTTAGTATGTACACATCCGGACTGTTTATTTGGTCTGATACTGTAAAGCCTCTCCCTTCAAATTCGCTTGACATGGATTGGCTATCTGCCATGTTTAACTTACAACCATGAGTCTCTATGTAGACTTTACAATTCGACATATATTTTGTGTTAGTGGTCTCACCCAAAAGTTCAGACCTTCAAATTCTAATAACTAGACTCGTTGATGCTTTAATAAAATATCACCAAAAAACCGGATTCAACGTACTTATCAAGTATATATTGATTCAGAGTATGATGATTTAATTATCTTGTTGCTCCGATGAAAAATAAGAACTCCTTATTTTTCCGATTATTAAAAGGGTTGAATATGTCCAATAGAGTAGTTGTTACCGGAATAGGTTTAAAAACACCCGTAGGTCTAGATAGGGGAAAAACTTGGGATGCCCTGTTGAAAGGAACATCCGGAATTGACAAAATTTCTAGTTTTGATGCTGAAGAATTTGAAACCCAAATAGCTGGCGAAATAGTTGATTTTCAGCCAGAAACTATAATAGGGCGAAAAGAGTCGCGACGCTTGGACAGATTCGCTCAATTCGCAGTTGTTGCCACTCTTGAAGCTTTAGAACACGCGTCCATGGATATAGGCACCGAAGATTTGGATCGAGTTGGAGTTCTTGTAGGTAGTGGAGTAGGCGGAATAATCACCCTAAGTAACCAGTATTCGGTTTTAGATAAACGGGGTCCAAAACGCGTAAGCCCCTTCTTAATACCTATGATGTTGGGAGATATGGCATCAGGGCAAGTATCCATGAAAATTGGAGCACGTGGACCTAATTTCTCAATTGTTTCAGCATGTGCTACAGGTGCCGATTCCATAGGTCAAGCAGGAGAGCTTATCAGACAAGGTCGATTGGATGTAGCCTTGGCAGGTGGCACAGAGGCAGCAATATGTCCCATAGGAGTTGCTGGATTTAATTCATGTATGGCTTTGTCAAAAAGAAATGAAGACCCCCAGGGTGCATCCAGACCATTCGATAAAGGTCGAGATGGTTTTGTCTTGGGTGAAGGCGCTGGAATTTTAGTTTTAGAATCTATAGACCACGCCGAAGGTAGAGGGGCACCGATTCTTGCAGAACTTACTGGATATGGAGCCACCAGTGATGCATATCATGTGACCCAACCACACCCAGAAGGCATTGGAGCGGCTGACGCTATGAAATTAGCCTTGTCCCAAGCATCAATGAAACCAGAAGAAGTGATGTACATCAATGCTCATGGTACTTCAACCCAACTGAACGATAAATTTGAGACTATAGCAATAAAAAAAGTGTTTGGAAAACACGCTAACACCGTCTTAATTAGTAGTACAAAATCAATGACTGGACATCTTCTCGGTGCAGCCGGTGGAATAGAAGCGGCTTTTAGTGTTATGGCTATCGCTGAATCAGCTGTTCCTCCAACCATTAATCTAGAGGAACCAGATCCGGACTGTGATCTCAACTACACCCCAAACTTGTCAAAGCGTGGGAACGTAGAAACCACAATGTCTAATTCACTAGGGTTTGGAGGCCACAATTCTTCACTTATTTTCAAAAAATTCATTGCGTAGGTCGGCTAACATTTGAGTTCAGATTGGACAACACAGTTACTTAAAACTAATCAAACGTGTAATGGTTCTTCCCTGATAAAATGGGGATTCAAAATTCCCGATGAATTAGGTTGGAAGTTGTTAAATATCCGTGGTATTGGCGACGATTATAAAGCCACAAAATTTTTCTTACCTAAATTGGAACAGATTAATCAACCTGTAAATCTACCATCTGTGTCCCAAGGAGTTGAACGCATATTAACAGCTATACATCAAAAAGAATCTATAGGCATATTTGGTGACTTTGACGCTGATGGATTAACCGGAACAGCCATAATAACTCGGATGATTAGAAAACTTGGGGGCCATGTAACTCCATATATTCCAAATAGAGATAAAGATGGGCATGGACTCTCTAATGAAGCAATTTCCTCATTTCATCAAGCAGGCATAAAAGTAATCATTACAGTGGATACAGGCTCCACCGCCGTAGAAGAAACTGAAATGGCAAAAATAATGGGGATAGACACTATAATTACTGACCACCACTTGCCCCAAGGAGATTTACCTGACGTAACGGCCTTCATTAATCCGATGATTTCTAACCCAGTTGAATGCGAATATTCCGGGTCAGGGGTAGCCTTTAAATTAGCCCAAGCTTTGAGTGAATCTACCAACTTAGATTTTCCTGAAGATTTACTCCCTTTAGCTTCCATAGGAACTATCTCAGATTTTTCACCACTCGTTGGCGAAAACAGAGCTATAGTGAAGAACGGCCTTGAATTGCTGGGGCAGACGCATTTACAAGGGCTTAGGGCATTACTGGAGAAATCTAGATCGAATAATTATTCCGGAAAACCAGATACTGATTTAGTTTCATTTCAAATCGCCCCTAGGCTTAACGCTCCAGGACGCCTTGGAGATTCGGAACCAGCATTACAGATATTGCTGACAGAAAATCCTGATGAAGCCGCAGCCATATCGGCTAGATTAGAGGAGTGTAACAACCAACGGCGCGCATACAGTCAATTAGCTTGGGATTTAGCATCAAAAACAATCGATGAGAATCGAGACTCCCCTATAATTCACGCTAAAATAAGTGATTTGCCAACTGGTATTTTAGGGCCAACGGCTGGGCGAATCGTAGAAAAAACGGGCAAACCAGCTATTGTATATAAAATCGAAAACGGAGTAGCGAAAGCCTCTTGCAGGAGCAACGAACTTTTCGATATACATGCTGGCCTTTCAAAGTCCAGTAATCTTATGCAAAGGTTTGGGGGTCACGCTGGTGCCGCCGGTTTTTCAGCCTTAGAGAACAATTTCGAAACAATTATTAAAACTACTACCAATGAAGCGGCAAAAACAGTATACATAAGTAGTAAAAAAATATATCAGATAGATGCCTCTATTGGTAAAAACCAGCTGAAACATAATCTATGGGAATTTGTTAGAGGAATGGAACCATATGGGTCAAAAAACCCAAAACCATTGTTTTCCATTTTATCTTCACAGATAACGGACATAAAAACAGTGGGTAGTGGTGGTTCCCATTTGAAACTAAAAATACTTACAGATGAGGGACCAATAGAAGGAATAGGGTTTGGGTTGGGAAAAAACAACCTGGGTAAAGGACTAGTTGATATGGTTTTTGGGATGAGAACTGATAATTGGAGAGGAAAAACTAAAGAACAACTTGAAATAAAGGCAATAAAACCATCACAATAACCGTACTAACTCGATTCTTTCAACTTGCGTCTTCTTTCGGCTCTTCCACCAACATTTGATTCAACGTCATAATCCAAACTTCCGAATCTGACTTTAAAAGCTATAAACAACGCTGATATCGTGAATGTTATCAACGCAATTATATGGGCTTCTTGCAAGCCCGCAAATTTAACCGCGTCTAATCTCAAAAATTGCAAGAAAAATCTGCCTACAGAATACCAAGCTAGGTAGACAAAAAAAATAGATCCATATGGTTTTAATTTACGCCTTAGGAACGTGATCAATAATAACCCACAGATATTCCAAATCATTTCATAGGCTACAACGGGGTGAACGGGGGTTTCTGAAGAGGTTCCAAGAGGAAAAAAACCTTGACTCCAAGCTTCACTGTTTTCAATACAGGATCTACCTGGACTTTCCGAGTGGGTAAAAAACCAACCCCATGGAAGATTTGTTGAACTGGAGCAATGTTCGCCATTTATGATATCTCCTACCCGCCCAATAGTTTGCCCAACAAGTAAGGAGGGGGCCCCAATATCCATTAGTTTGCCAACATTTTGTCGGGAAATAAAACCATATGTAGATCCACCAATCCAACCACCAATAATGCCTCCCCACAAGCCGATCCCCCCTGACCAGACTTGAAATATTAAAGCTGGATTACTTGAATAAAAATTCCAGTGATCAAATACATGTACAAGACGAGCACCAATTATACCCCCTACAATACCCCATACTGCTGTGTTGTAAACTAAATCTTTATTGAGCTTGTCCCGAACGGCAGATCTCCCCGCCATCCAAACAGCTACTGCTGCACCCACTACAGATAGAAAACCGTGCCAACTTAGTACAAAAACCCCAGTGGATATTATATTTGGGTCAAATGGGACAGGTATAGAGAGTATGGGAAACATTAAAAACAGGTAATCTGATTACAAAATATTGGAAAAACAAACATACACATTGGTAATTAAACGACGATTATCAGTAAAACTGAAATAGTGTACAGTAATAGTCTGATTAAAAATTTTATACCGTTCGCCCTCTCTAGTCCAATGTTAAATAGAAATATAGAAATGTTCCTTAATTTTCTCGCCGTTGAAAGAGGGTTTTCATTACACACTGTAGCCGCTTACAAAAACGACCTTTACGATATGACCAACAGTTTATTCTCTCTTTGTAGAACATCTAAAAAATCTGAAGATTGGGATTCTTTCAATAAAAAACATTTTCAGTTATTTGTAGAACTAATGATTGAAAGAGAATACAAACCATCGACAAAATCACGAAAAATCGCAGCTGTTCGGTCGTTCGTTAAATTCTTGCGTATGGAAGGCATCATAAAAGATAATCCTGTGAAGGATATCAGGCAACCATCTAATCATCAGAAAATTCCAAACGCCCTTTCCACAGAACAAATAAATCGTATTTTAAAATACACAGCTTCGGATGATTCAAAAAAAAGTATCAGAGATAATGCAATCATCGAACTAATGTATGCTACCGGGATAAGAGTATCCGAAGTTGTTAACTTGAACATAAGGGATTTAGACTTGGACATCGGAAATATCAAAGTTACTGGAAAGGGGTCCAAGCAAAGAATTATCCCGCTACACGAATTATCTATAGTGAAATTAAAAAAATATATCAATGAGGTACGAACCAAACTGCGAGGCGACCGATTGGAAGAAAATGCTCTGTTTTTGTCCAATCGAGGAAAACGTATAACACGTCAAAACCTGTGGGCACAAATAAAAAATATCGCAGACAAGGTTGGCATTACAATCAATATGTCACCCCACACTATACGGCATTCCTTTGCCACTCATTTACTCGCTGGTGGAGCTTCTATTAGACACGTCCAGGAAATACTCGGACACGCAAATTTGGAAACAACCCAAATATACACACATGTAGATAACAAACAACTAAGAAACGTATATAATAATGCTCATCCAAGAGCACACCAATATTAGGGTAAGAACGCATATATGTCAGTAATAACAATAGATGGAACATTGGGATCTGGAGGTCCTGAGCTTGGCCATTTATTATCTGAAAAACTTCATATAGATTATGTGGATCGCCTTGTACTTTCTGAAATCGCTAAAGAAATGCAATCAACAGTAGGTGCTCTTGTTTCCCATGAAACACGGATCTCGACAGTTTCAGATAAGTTGATAAAACGTATTGAGACCATTTTGAAAAAATCGCCTTTCGTCGGTTTGGGGTCGGACCCTTATTTTGGTCCTGGGACGGAGACTTTGCTACTTCAAACATATCCAGACATTGAAAAAAACCTTGTTACTTCTGCCACCGAGTTAAATGAAAGAGAATTTATAAAGACCTCTAATGAAGTCATTAATCGGTTAGCGGAAGCCGGAAACATCGTAATCATCGGGAGAGGAAGCAGCGCCATATTGAACCATCGAACAGATACTCTAAGAATATGTGTTACTGGATCTAGAAGTGACAGGATTACTCGCCTATTAGGAACCGGCTTAAATCAAACCGACGCGAAAGAATTAATAAATACCACAGACGCAGCCCAAGAAAGATATTTCTTACATGCTTTCAATTGTGGTCCATTGGACCCACATCTTTACCACTTGATAGTTAATACATCTGAAATGCCCCTAGATGACACTGCAGATCTTATATATGGTGTTTACAATGGTTTGAACCTTTAAACCACTATTCATAAATCGAGATTTGTCAATTCAAAACATCCGAAAGATATTATAGACATGCCTACAAAAAAAAACAAAGTTAGAAAAAGCAAGAAATCTCGAAAACCTAATGTCTTTGTAGGAACTGTACCTAAGGAATCTGCACGTGATAATCAAAATGTAGAGGATAT
>PCAX01000073.1 GCA_002730795.1 Chloroflexota bacterium | reverse complement strand
TATGATTGTGCTGATTATGTTGAACCTAATTGGATGGTGAATTGGATTAAACGATTACGGAAGAAATGGAATGAAGATTATTTAAGTGATTTCGTGAAATGGAGTTCTTCTAATTCTTCACCTAACAATTCAAACCCTAACTCTAACTCGTAGCATATCGTTTAACTTGTATAGTTAGTATTCTGTTATTCTATTAGTTAGAGAAAAGTAATATAGGTTAGAGTTCTGTTGATTATGTATTGAGTGAAAAATCAGTTATTACAAAGGGGACAAATGTCCTGATTTCTTTTCCGTTTTTTACTAATTCCCTGACCAGATTGATTAGGACACCAGAAACCATACAACTTCGCCCACTTCCTAAATGTCTTGAAATCACAACCAACTAACATACTTGCTTGTCTCATACTTGGGGTATTCTTTACTGCGTGTTCTATTCTACCAATCCAAGGTTGTTTTCTTTCAAAATTAGAACGAGGTGGAACAACATTTATTACTTCATCAGTATTCTCTGGTAATGGAACATAATAACTCATTCTTCGTCCTCCATTTCTACATCACCTTTGAAATACTTAAACTTGCCTTGTAGTATATCTATTGGGTTTTCATCTTCAATCGGGTTTTCTGTAATTCTGTATTCTCTACCATCAGGTATAGGAGTATCTAATGATACTGGTAATGTTCCTTTTTTAGTATCCATTACAATTCCACCATATCTTTCAACTTGAGCAATCATAAGACCTAAACTCCAACGAGAAGAATTGAAATCATAATCATCAGGAAATTCAAAATGTCCTTTCTCAAAACTCCACTTCAACCATTTCAAATGGTCTTCAAATAAATACTCGTCTGTTAGTTCTTTTGCTTCCTTATACGCTTCAATAATCTCTTTCATCATTTCAGTAGGATTATCAGGTGTATCATTATCAGTAGGGTTATTCTCTAATAATCCCCGTAGTTTTGTTTCAAACTTTTTATAGTCAGTCATACCCATTCACTAAAACTCCCGTATTGTAATCTTTTATGGAATTTCTCTTCATCAAAATCATCTCTGGTTATTTCCTTTTCAAATTCAGTAAAAGAAAGTTTTGGATACTTTTTCTTAAATCGTCTGTATATCCCATAAAGGTATTTTTTCTCATCTTCTTTTTTCATATAAAATAATTTATTCTCTATCCACATTTTCCATTAAAAAACCTTCTCCTTTACACTCCACTACATCATCAACATCTCCTACCTTCCATAATTCATTAGGATTATCTGTCGGCTTAAGGTCTAAAACTCTCATCATTTCTTCCACATTTAGTATATCTGCGAGAGTTTCACACATCTCACCTTTATCAAATACAATTAAACAAATGATTTCTTTATGCTCATTAAACATTTTCATCTCGCCATCTTGAAAACCTGCCTTAAACTCACAAGTGGAGAACAGAATATCATTTTTAGTGATTATCCACTCACCATCTTCCAACCCATCTTTATAGTTTCCTGTATATCTGTATCCATTATGGTAATGTAATCCTTGCTCAATCATACCATAATACCTAATATATTTTTCCAATCTTCCTTACCAAACTTCAACTTACTCACCATAGTATCCATAAAGAGATTTTCATTTTTCTCAACTTCTTTTTTGATTTCCTGTTCTCGTTTCATTACCAATTCTTCATCTTGAAAATCTGGTAGGGGATTTTCTTTCTTCAATTTTTTATACAAAGATTTTTTCATTTCTTCTTTGTAATTCATCAAATTTTCTTCAATCTGTTCATCTTTGAGTTTTGAAAAACTATACCACATAAAACTCTCAACTATCTTTTCAGCGTCAATCCAATTATTCATCATATCAGTTTCCTCAATTCTCGGTTTGCTGATACAACCGATTTCAGTTTTGGAATAATCTTCCTCACTATTTTACGAGTATATTTCTTTATCCAGTTTGTAAATGTACCTTCCTTCATTTCTACTGGATTTATACTATATCTTGAACCAATAAGCGTCATTTTAGTTAGGTCATCTTTCAAGTTATTCAACAGAATTTTCGTTTGACGATTTACTTTGGAAAGTGAGGTTGCAAATAATTCTCGGTAAGAAACGGAAGAACGATAATGTTTCTTTTTCAGTATTCTAAATACATATTTTTTTGTGGTAATCACTTCCACCTTCAGCTTCTCAATCAAAGGTAAAGTTTCCTTTGAAATCTGTTTGAATTTTGTTTCCATCGGTTTCAAGATTTCTTTTTTAACACGCTCAATTTCTTTGGTTAGTTCTCCAAGTTCATCTATGCTGATTTTTATATTCTTGTCTATATCTTCTGTAATTAGGTCTTTCAGTTTTATCATATTTTTACTCTCATCACAATCCATAAAAGTTTCCCATTCATCATCTATATTCCAATTTTGCAACCACAACTCAAATCCATCAATATCACCTTCATAATCCCATTTTACATCTTTACTCTCATCTCTTTTCTCTCGTTCAATTCTCGCCTGATATTTTGAGATAAGATGTCGTAGTTCCCTTGCGTTCTTATCCCACAACGAAATTTCCTTCTGTTTCATCTCATTCAACATCTTCAATCTCTTTTACCACTTTCTCATTCAACATACTTCTTATTCGTGGTGTAAATGCTTCTTCCAGAGCATCACGGGCTTTTTCTAATCCAACTTCTCTCCCGTAATTACAATATAGATTTATTTGACGTTGAAGTTCTTTCAATCGTTCATTCCAATATGTATATCCTTTGTTCTTTGTAATGATTGATTGATTATTACTTACCACATTTATTAGTAGTTCAAAATACTCATCTTGTAGAAGTTCTATCTTGGTTTCTATTTTTTGTAGTTTATCATTTACTACACCCATCTTACTTCATCTTTTACTTCTTCGTAAAATCTCCAATCAAGGTCTAACATTCTGGGTGAGGCGACTACCTTATTTTTCAGTAGTTCTGCTTGGACATCTAATTTTGATAATCCTTTGTGTTCTAAATTTTTTATGTATTCCACCAGTCCTAATCTTCGTAGTCCTTTACTGGCGATGAATTGTTCTTTTGTTTTGTAAGTCATATTAAAACTCTCCTGTATTGTGAATTATTTGTTTCAGTAATAAATATAAACTTTTATTGTTTTCGTCATACTTATTTACTGATGGAACTGAACAAACTAAATGGAATTATTATTGACGTTTTCTCAAACTAATCACTATTTATAGTAGATAAGAGAAGCACTTAAGCAGATTAAATAAGTTATTAAAAACTTTTTATTTGAAGTTATTTGAAACGTTTAAGTGTGATGAGATGTTCGTTAGAACATCTCCCAAAACTGAACGAAGTGAAGTTTTGGTATGGTATGTAGCAAGTAGCAATTAAAGATAAATGTTGGTGGTTAGATTTCAGGGTTTCAGTAAGAGAAAGGGAAACTCTGCTAATTTTGTCTTACAACAAAATCAACCAGTATAATAGTAGGTAAATAATTATGAAGTTAGCAGTAAAGAAACAGAAACAACGATACGAATATATTTTTCATCAAAACACCCCCGAAGAATTAGATACTAACCCAGATGAACTTTCAGTTGAATATGAAGAACTCAAACGTTTATGGAGTGAGAATTGTGGTAGATATACAACAAATCCTAATCATCAATTTCACATTAGTCGTGGAATGATACGAGATGACCGAGTTTTTTTAATATGCGAGATTACTGATAATTGGAAATTTGATAATCCACCCAAGTTTTATGTTATTAGAGAAATCCATAAACAGGGAAACCATAAGTTCGTAGATATGGTAGAACTTTACTTATGTCCTAATTGTGAAGTTTATTGTAGAAGTCAAAATAGTATTGTACTTCCATATAAGTTGTGGAAAAAACTAAACTATCTGTATCAAATCCCCTCCCAGAAATAACTTATTCAAAGGACATACACATACACCATTTTCACTACTTACCTATACACATCCTATACACTTCTATATCAATTTGTTCTTTGGACAACTATATCAAAAAAAAATAAAAAAGTTGAGAATTATTGTGTTTGTATCTCCTGTTATTACTTGACTTATAGAACTTAAAAATACCCAGTAAAAACTTCCTAAAATAAAAGGGGCTTTGAGAATTGACGACCATACTTATTACAGGAATTACAAGAAGAACTTGTATCCCGTAATAAAAAAAAAGGTTATAGAAATGAATAAAAATAAATCAAATCCGTATGGAATAAAAACTCCCACATCAATCAAGGAGTTTAGAGAAAATCTCCAAAAGTATTATCTCTGTATAAGTAATGGTAATTATGAAAAAATAGAAGAGAATTCATTATTGGTTAAAGATTGTGGGGGGATAGAATTGAATAAGATTTCCTCTTTTAATGAAATTTACGAAATCACCGAAAGTGGTTTTTATGGCGATGGTAGTTCCCCATCTATTATTCCCAAAATCACCGAGAAGAAAGATTTGTTAGAATATATGAACGAAACAGACCAAGTATTTTCATCTGGTAGTTATTTTTACGATGAGAAGAATTATACATTATGGGAAGGTAAGGAAAAACATAATGAGTTCTTAAATAATGGTAATCCTATGTACTTCACGTTGGATAATCAACATTTAAGAGAGTTCTATATGATGACTTTGGGTGATTATAGTGGATATGAATATAGGGAGGTGAATTGAAATGCTATTAGAAGAAACAAGTTTAGACCAAGGATTAGAACAGATAAAAGGTAATGATAGTTTAGAAAATATATTAGATAGAGTATTCATCTGTTTAAGGGATTTCTCGGATGATTATTTAGATGAATTACTTGGAGAGAAACTATTAAAGGAGATGTCGGGGATTATACAAAGTAAATCACCCGATAAACCTATCCCCTCAATCCATAACTATATGGGTGGTAATCACGAGAGTTATATGGATTTCCTACAAAAGGTAAATAGTATAATATGAGGTATTGTAAAAAATGTGGTGAATTGACGATTGATGAAAAATATAAAAGAATATGTTTCTATTATTGTATGAAGTGTAGGAACAAGATAAAAACGAAATCTGTTTTTAACAGAGCGTATAAAAAAATTAAAGGATAAACTAAACTCACGCTTGTAGTAATTCCGTAGTTAGTTGTTATTCCTATACGGAAGGATGGAAGTGTTGGTCTTGTAGTTATACCCTGATAGATGAATTTGTTATTTGTCTATTCAGTCATAGTGGGTTGAAATCCCCACTTGGTATAAACTACTTGTGGATGGATATGTACTTATCATAAATGGATAGAGGCAGTAAGATAGTGAATTCATTATCTTATGTAAGGTAGGAGAACTATTGGACTGGTTGGAAACTATAGCAGACCCCAGAACGATAGATAAATGTAAAACCTGATGTTAGAAAACACCCTATTCAACATCCAATTCCAACTAATTCAAAAACAACTAACTCAAGCGTGGGTTTTAATTACAAACAAGAAGAAGAATTAAATAAGGAAATAATATAATATGAGTTTCAAAAAAGAAATCCTGATGTATAATGGGATGGAAATACATAAAACACCAACCCGAATGACTGAAAAACAAAAACAAGAAATAATAAACCAACCTGAAAAAATCATAAAGAAAGATTTTCATATTTGTGAGGATGGTGAGGTAATAAAATATGAAATAACTAACCACGATATTATTAGACAAGAGATTACAACACCAATATCGTTAGAAGATGTTTTGAGTGGTAAAATGGTTTTTAGTAGGAAACCAACTGAACTGAAAAAGATATTAGATAAAGAGTATGGTATTTAGCACCCCAAATAACTAAAAGGAAATAGAAAATGAAATACATAACAAATGAAGAACTTGAAAATCTATTAGAGAATAATGGATTAGATGATTATTCCGATTGTGATTTCTTTGGTTGGGATACAAGAACATTAGAGGTCAGTATAAATGGTGTGGATTACGGAGTGGAATACTATATGGATTTAGATGACTACTTGAACTCTGCACACGAGGTATATGATGAAAGCGAATTTGATACATTTGAAGATTGGATTGAATACTACAAAGATGAGTTTATGACTGATGAAGAATTGAAGGGTTGGTAAATGAAAACTGATAAGTTAGTGAGATATATGAAACTCCGTTCCAAAGTAGAAGGAGTGGAGTGGGGTTTAGATACTGAATACCTTGAGCCATATTTCAATAATGGTGGAAGGCATTTCTTTGGAGTTCATTTGGACGATAAAGGAAATCTATTATTTGACGACCAAGAACCATTTAAGGGATTTTTTAATAATTGGGAAATGAGGATGAGTGGAGTAGTATAAATGATTAGACGAAAGAAACTGAAAGTAGGAAGAAATCAAAAACCCTGCCCTAAATGTGGTAAAGATGTAAAGTATAAAAAATGTTGTGGTAAAAATAATAATGGTTGGACTGAAATGGACTTTGTAGTCCCAATAAAGGAAACTCCTTCACAATCTCCAAAAAGACCATACCTCACTAAAAGTGTGATTGAAGATTTAAGGAATATAACTGAATGTATTTGTGAAGATATTGGAGATGACCTTTTTTGGTCGGCTTTTAAGAGTAAGACCAATTACGAAACTTTCCTTGTTGGTGAATATGGTATTGTAAGGTTAGGGATAAAACAAACACCATCATCACCTAAACCTTATATCCATTTGGGTTCAATTGAGATAATGGAAAAACATAGAGGTAAAGGAATAGGCAAAAGATGGATAAAAAGTATTATCAAAATAACCAAATCGTATGGATACGGATTGGTTCTAAAAGTGAGTTGTTTGGATTACGATGAAAATAATTATATGGTGAATAAAATTTTCCGTGAAAGTGTTTGTAAGTCGTTGGTTGGTATAGATAGAGAAAATACAGAGGCTCTGTTGAATGATAGTATTTACCGATATGAGAACACCTCACCAAAACAACGAGATTACTTATACAAGAAGAATACAGAACGATTACTTGATTATTATGCTAATTTAGGATTTATACCACTTACCATCGTTGGAAAAAATCTACTGACCTTTAACGAAAGTTTTATGGAAGATGAGGGTTTTTGGATATATGAAGGTGGTTTGTTGAGTAGGTCTGTTAAAAAAACATTCAAGAATTACAATAAACCAAAATTAAAACAATAAAGTTGAAGGAAATAGAAAATGAAATACAAACTGATTATTAGTTGCGATGTTAGTGAAACTGAATTAGATGAGATTAGACCTGATTTACAGGAAAGAGGAGTAATTACATATTTAGAGCTTCGTAGAACGTATGGGGATAAAATAGAATTTGAAGTATTGGAACATCAAGGTAGAGTATCCAATTCTCCTAAATTATTATATCCTCCAAAAGTAAAAGATAGAAATGATGAGAATTAAAGATGATTAGATAAAAGCGTTCTTTGTTGGGAAGAAAGAAACCCCATTCGTGAAGTTAAACAACTAAAACGGGTGGGGTTTTGTATGCAATAACACTTCGTTCTGTATAGGTTTTCTCTCTATAAAAGGTGTATCCTTTGAAAAGAATACACTTATTTCAAGTGTGGTTTTTCATCAAGATTTCAATAATCCAGAGGTGTTTCGCTCTAACTTGTAGAGTTTCACCCTTTCTTGTATATCTAAAATTTATAATACTATAAGTTAGATGAGATAATACAGGTTAGGACTTACTCAATCTCACCACCCGTGAAAAACCTATCTATGAGTTCTGGGGTTGGATAGAAAATTGGCATCCCCTCTTTCATCATCTCATTTACCATATGAGCGATATATGATTTGTTTTGTCCTGTATCTTTCAATCCAAAAATCTTTCTACGATAGTTAAAAATTCTTTTAGATACAGAATTGACCATTTGAATAACCATCTCTTTATCTTGCGACATCTTCCATTCCCAAATCAACTTCCCACCTGTATCTGGTAATTCATCTTCACCTAATAATCCTTTTATTCTCCATCGTGTTATGGTGTTTTTCAAACTCTCCTCATATCTTTTTCGTTCTACTTTGGTAATCTGTAACGTACCGATGATTTCATTAAAGTATTTATCAAAATTTTTCTTCACGATTTATTTTCCTTTTCTTCGGGGTAATGTTTCATCAGTAAATCAAATACTATATCAAATGAAGGATTGTACCTTTTTAGTAATTGTTCAAATGAAGTTTTGAATTTCTTTGTATTGTATGAAGTATTGTTTTCACCAACAATATATTTCAATCTTACTTCTTGATAAGCACCTTCCACCGATAAAATCCCTTTATCCACCAAATCAAGTAGTTCTGGTTCCCATTTTTTAATTGATAGAAGTTTCTTGATTTTCGTTTGACTACATCCAAGTTTCTCACTCACATTTACAATACTCCACATCTTACCATCCCGAACTTCACCTTTTCTTGGACGACCTTTTTTGATTTGTTTTGAAAATTCAACTTTTAGTAATTCAGCTTCCCTGACTAATTCACTTTCAGTTTTTACACGATAAGCGTTTAGTGTAATTAGGGCGATTGTTTCATTCTCAAATTCACTCAACCTACAAGAACATTTCTCCCAACCAATTTCTTTTAGTGCAAGTAATCGTCTATGTCCTGATATAATCATATTGGAACGATTGATTACAAGTGGTTCAAGTAATCCATTTATATTGATACTATGGACAAGTTCTTTTAGTGTTTCAGGATTGTCGTTGTATATGGTTGAGTTGATTGGATGTGGTTTCAACTCACTTACTTTCATTTGAATTATGTAATCATTCATTAGTTTTCCTCTTTCCAAATTTTATTCCCACTACAATATGGACAATTTTGACCAGAACCTCTTTTGGCAAAGGAGGTTTTCCAAATGTGGTTATTGTTTTCTTTACAAACCCAAAACACCTTTTTACTTGAAAATGGTAAGAAATTGGATGGTTTTATATTATCGTTGAGAGTTGGATGGATTTGTTTAGAAATTGTTGGAAACTTTACTTCAAAATTGTTTTCGGGAGTTGGTTGATTACCACTACAATATGGACAACCACAACCCATACCAGTCCTTACATATAGAGGAGTTTCCCATTCGTGTCCTTTATTACAGACAAACCAAAATTTTGTAGCACTACCATAAACAACATCTCTCGGTGTTATATCACCATTTTTAGTTGGGTGAAATTCTTTTGTTATTTCTGGGTGGGTGGTTTCTAAACAATTTGTTATTGAAACCTTTT
>PCAX01000072.1 GCA_002730795.1 Chloroflexota bacterium | reverse complement strand
TACTCCCTTGAAGCCAATCACCATGTAAAAATTGGTCAAGTCGTTGAAATTCCTTTTGGTAAAAAATCCACACTAGGAATAATCAAGTCAGTATTTACTCTACCTCCGCATGGCTCGATTGAGTTGAGAAATATAATACGATCCATAGACCAAACTCCTAATTTATCTAAACGTCAACTTGACCTGGCTGAATGGATTTCAGTTCGGTACCGGATTGGTTTTTTTTCGGTTTGTAAAATGTTTTTTTCCGTTGGAACTCTTCCAAAACGGAACACAGTATTGAAATTAAATAAAACTTTTGTTCCCGTTTCGAACAAGAAAACTCATTTGACCGATCGTGAATTTTTGTTTTTAAAAAGGATATTCAACGGTAGATCAGTAATTGATAAAAAAATTATCAGGACGATTTCTGGTATTGATATGAATTTAATAGATGAACTAATGGACAAAGGTGTTATCGAACGGGAATTAATATGGAATGAAAGAATATTCAATCGTAAATTTACAAGTTACTTAAAGGTCGTTTCTGACATTATCCCGTTAGCAAAGCAAGTAGCCGTTTACAAGGACACCCGAAATCATAAACGTTATCTATTTGTGGAAGAATTTTTGAAAGCAGATAAATCCCAAATACCTACTAAAAAATTAAAAACAAAATATGGAAGAGCGGCGTATTCTTGGGCGACGTCTGGTGAAGATTTTCTAGAAGTTAAAATTCCTGAAGATAGAACGAAGACTGAAAAGAAATTCATTAAAGATTTTAATCGTTGTTCATTTTTGAAGATGTTCGCTGGATCGGTCGGCGAAGAACTAGGAAACACTGGACATATTAAAGAAGAAGCAATAAAAAAATATATTCTCATTGAGGACCGATTAAAAAATAGAATTTCTGTGTACAAGTCTATAGTCGATAAATTTTCATCTGATCATTCTGTTGTAATCATTTTCTGTCCAGACCTTTTTTCCTCTTCATTTATATATCAGATGCTTTGGGAGAATTACCCTAAAAAGATAGGATTTCTTCACAACCGGGTTGGAGGATCTTATTCTAATGATCTTTGGCATAGAGTGGAATCTGGGGATATAAAAGTAGTAATTGGTACACTTTATGCTGCTTTTTTACCACATAAAAAATTAGGAGCCATAATTGTTCATGACTATAATGATGAGGCGTATAAACGTACAGTTGGGAAAAGGTATTTTGATGGACGAAAAATTTTTGAAAAATTAGCCCAATTAAATGATTCTCCATTATTTGTATCGACGCCAATTCCTGATGTAATATCCACAAAATTACTGATGAACAGAAGATTAATTTCATTAAAAAGCGGACCAAAAATTCGTTTGGATGGGTTTTCAGTAAGAAAAAGGCTTTCATCTATAGACGTCACAATAATGGATATGCGAGAGGAGCTTAGGCAAGGTAATTCTTCGTTGATGGGTCAGAAATTGACCGAAATGATTTCCGATGTCATTACAAAACGTAAAAATGTGTTCATTTACATTAATCGGGTTGGGTTATCGAACTTGATACTCTGTAATTTTTGCGGTACAAGCGAAAAATGTTTTGGTTGTAATTCAAACCTTGTTTTACATTTATCTGAAGATAATGATTACAGCGAGTTGATTTGTCACTATTGTGGATTCAAAAAAGTTTTTTCGTCCAAGTGTTCCACATGTGGGAAACTGTTGGATACAAAGACGAACAGTGGTATTCAGGCACTGGCCAATGAAATAAAGCAGAAATTTCCTTCCACACCTGTATTCAGAATGGATGCCAATGCTTTTTCTAATGTAACCGAACAGTGGATTACATATGAAAAATTTATAAAAAGTTCATCAAGTATTATGATTGGCACAAAACTATCCTTTAAATTGGGTAGCATACCAAATGTCTCGTTATCTGCGGTATTAACGGTTGATAACGAATTAAATCTCCCGAAAATCAGTGCAACCGATGACGTTTACAGGTCAATTCTCCAAACTTTTTTGATAAATGATTACCGCCTATTAAAAAGTGAGGGGGTTGTTCAAACTTCTAATCCCCAACACTATGTAATGACCTCAATAGCGAACGGTTCCATGAGTGGATTTTATAATAATGAAATCGAAAAAAGGAAAGATTTACGTTTGCCCCCCTTCACAAAAATTGTAAAAATTATTGTTTTTGACACTGTAGAAGAAATTGCAAAAAAAAATGCATCGAGTTGTAGAGAAACGCTTTTGACTCAAATAAGTTCACAAAAAAAAGAAGACATCAATATTCTGGGTCCCATACCTTCGTTTCCATATAAATTGAAGAACAATTTCAGGTATGAAATAATTGTCAAAGGATCGTCATGCAGGAAGTTGTTAAATGATTTGGCAATACCTAGAAATTGGATCATTGATTTTGACACGTGTGTTTCAACATAAGGAGATTGGAATATGTCGCTAAGAAAAATTAGAACGTTCCCAGACCCTATACTTAGAAAAAAATGTAGGATTGTGAAAGCAATCGATCATTCTGTAAAATCACTTTCTGACGATATGATTGAAACTATGGATTACGCTGGTGGAATTGGTTTGGCTGCTAATCAAGTTGGGGTTTTGAAACGAGTGGTGACTCTTCATTTGCCAGAGGAAGACCATAGAGTTTTGGTAAACCCTGAGATACAGGCTAGTTCTGGAGTTAGACAGGTTAGAGAGGGTTGTTTATCCTTCCCTGGTTATCAAGGTTTGTTGACTCGGTCTATTACAGTAGAAGCGCGTTGGATTGATAGGAATGGTTCGTATTTTAAGATATCAGCTGAGGATTTGTTAGCTCAGGCCATCGAACATGAAATTGATCATCTTAATGGGATTCTTTTTGTAGATCATCTGGTTGCTCATCAACATTTGACTCGACCAGTTACAGAAAATTCGTTGGAATCTCACAATCATGATTTGGACGTAACGGTTAACGTTAAAAATAATGATACTTACGAACGATTAAAAACCCGGGTTGAATTAAATAAAGTGTATTCTGATTCCTCATTATCAGAATTACAATATGACTTATATGACGCAGGATATTTACTAGATCGTGAATAAAACGTTATTTTTCGGACTAAAAGAGCCCATCGGATTTGGTGTATTAGGTGCTATACTTTGAGACGACTTAAATTAAAGTCTGTCTACTAAACTTTAGAAAGTTTGTTGTTATTGAAGGATACATTTTAAGGCGCCACAGTTTGTGGCGTTTTTGTTGTGAGTATTTGTTTAATTGTTTAGGAACTCAAAGGGTATATTCCTAATAATAATTCTCGTTATTGTTGGATTAGGTATAATTCTAACTCCCAAAATTACGATTGGATCTTTTGAAAGAGGTGAAAAAAATTCGCCTCTGGGTCTAAAATTGGGGCTTGATCTTGAAGGTGGGACCCACCTCGTTTATAAATTTATGCCCCAAGAAGATCAATCGTTTACAAGTGAGGACGTTGAGGGGGTTAGGAAGATAGTAGAAAAGAGAGTTAATGAATTTGGGGTTTCAGAACCAAATGTTCAATTATTAGGTAGCAATCCCCCAGACCGTCTTTTAGTTCAACTTCCCGGTCAAAAGGGTCTTAATCTAACTCTATCCTTCAATGGGAATACTGTTCAGACCAGTACCATTGAAAACTTTTTCAGAGATAAAATTGGCATAAGTAGTACTACGGTCAGTCAAAACGAAGATACATCTTATACAGTAAATCTTGAGGATGTAGATGAAGATTTATTGACCGGTGATACTACGTCGATTAATCCAGAAACCATACAGCTCTGGCAAAAACAATTATCGGAAAAATTCCCAGTCGTAATACATTTTTCCTACATCAACCCAGATTTAATCGAAGACAAAAGTCCTTCCGAAACTGAGTCTAAATCTAACGACGCAGAACCAACCGATTACAAATTTCCTACCATTGATGAAGTCAAACATGTTTTTGATTCGTTTGAACTTGAAAAGGCAGAAATTGAGATGTTGCAAGGTGCTGAAGGAACTTTTTCGGCAGTTATCTACGGTCTACGTTATGATGGGCAAATATCGCAAGTACAAGACATAAAACAAAGCCTGCGTGAATTGGGAAATCTTCAATTTTTCTTTCATGAGGGTGATATAACACAGTGGACTGTTGGTGGTGGTATTCAGGAAGCGAAACGGCTTATCGGTTCCACCGCAATGTTAGAATTCAAATATCGAGAATGTGGCGATTTGAACAATGTTGATCCAGATATTCCTTGGCCGCCTGATGGGATACCTCAGGCTGCATGGGAATTTGAGAGATGTAATAATCCTACTTATTACAATGAGACTGCTACAGAAATTGATGCTAGTGATCTCGTAGATGCGTATCCGGATATATCCCAAAATTTAAATAAACCTATAGTTCAATTAGTGTTTAATGATGGGGGAGGTGAAGCTTTCTATGAAGTTACGGACAGAATTGCTAGGGAAGATGATAGATTAGCGGTTTACTTAGATGGTGACGAATTGGTAGCCCCATATGCAAGTACTGGCATTGCAGGTGGCAGGGCTTTTATAGAGGGTCCAGGGTTTACGTCTGATACTACTAGAACTATCGCAATCCAATTACGTTCAGGTGCTCTGCCTTTAGGATTAGAACTGACCCAGGAACGAAATGTTGACGCTTTACTTGGCGAGGATTCACTTCGGCGTAGTTTAGTCGCAGGATCGATTGGTATGGTCATTTTGTTGGTATTTATGGTATCGTACTATAGAATTCCCGGGGTAGTTTCAGCGTTGGCTCTGTTTTCATATGCCATCATTTTATTGTCTATTTTCAAAATTCTTCCTGTAGTTCTTACCTTGTCGGGTGCCGCAGCTGTAATTCTTTCATTAGGTTTTGCAGTGGATGCCAATGTTTTGATTGCTGAAAGGACAAAAGAAGAATTACGAGCAGGAAGAGGTCTTTTGGCAGCTATTAATACTGGTTTTGATAGGGCGTGGCCATCTATACGTGACGGAAATTTATCAACGATAATCGTTGCTTCTGTTTTGTTTTGGTTTGGGGACAGATTCGGAACAAGTATTATGCAAGGATTCGCATTAACTCTTGTTATAGGTGTAATGCTCAGTATGTTCACAGCTTTTTTCGCGAGTAGAGTATTTCTGAGAGCCATAGCGTCAACTCCTGTAGGTAAGAAAACCGGACTGTTTATGCCGGTGTCAGATGAAATTGAAAATAGTGGAAGAAGCTGATGGATTTTATTGGGAAGCGAATATATTTTCTTACTGTATCAATGGTTTTATCCGTAATAGCAGTGGTAATACTTTTTGTACCGGGACTTAATCTTGGTATTGACTTTGCGTCTGGTACAAGCATCACTTATAAATTTGAAGGTGGCGATCCAGGTCTTTCGTCTATCCGTAATGCGTTGGAGAAATCTGGCCATGGAAATGCTGTTATTCAGAAGAGCGGAACAGATGAGTATTTTGTAAGAACCACTGACCTTGGGGACACTGGTAAAGACGTAATTGACGAAAAACTTAGAGAGATCCAAGATGTAAAATTAATTACATTAGCTACCACTTCCGTCGGAAAATCAGTGGCCGATGATACGGTTAAGAATGCCGTAATTGCTGTATCAGTGGCGGTTTTGTTTGTGATGTTATACATCATGTACGCATTCAGGTCAGTTCCAGAATCGTATAAATATGCTGTTGCAGCAATTTTAGCTCTGGTACACGATATAGTAATTGTCTTGGGAATATTTACCATTTTAGGTATTGTGGTAGGTTCTGAGGTCAACTCCATATTTATAGTGGGAATTTTGACAACCATTGGGTATTCAGTGAACGATACCATAGTTATTTTTGACAGAGTGAGAGAAAATGTATCCCTTGCTCCAAATAGGGCATTCAGGGCTAATGTCAATATATCAATTAACGAATCGATAACGAGGTCCTTAGGTACGAGTGTTACAACCCTAACGGTTATATTGGCGATATTGCTTTTTGGTGGAGTGTCACTGAGAGATTTTCTCTACGTGCTATTGTCTGGAGTCATTGTAGGTACTTATAGTTCTATCTTTATAGCTGCCCAAATTTTGGTTGCCTGGGATTCACGGGGCATACTTTTTTGGCGTAGAAAAATTTAAATCCTCACCACAACGTCTGTATAATTTTGTTTTATGACCAGGTAATGGTTGTTGCTTCCCAGATATTTGAACTTTACAGGAGGTTATTCATAATGTTTATTGGTGCTCATGTCTCTACAGCGGGCGGGTTGGATAAGGGTGTTATCAGAGGAAAAAAAATTGGTGCTGACTGTATACAGATATTTGTTTCTTCTCCTCGAATGTGGAATGTACCAACATTGAGTGAGGAGAAAATCGAATTATATAATATAGAAATGGATAAATCTGAACTAGGCCCAACACTAGTTCACGGTAAATATTTGATTGCTTTGGGTTCTCCTGATGCTACTCTACGGGGAAAATCATCGGTGGCATTGCATAAAGAGTTCACCATTGCCAATCAAATAGGAGCTTTAGGTCTTGTATTCCATCCCGCCTCTCACCGAGGTCAAGGATTTGAATCAATTAGAGATCAATTTTCCAATATAGTGAAAGAAATTTTGGAAGACGTAGACGGTGATTCTCTACTTTTACTTGAAACTAGTGCTGGATCTGGAGATCATATTGGTTCAAATTTTGAAGAAATCGCAAATCTATTGAATGATATAAATAACCCCAGAGTTGGGGTTTGTATGGATACGCAGCATGTATGGGCAGCTGGTTATGACATAAGTTCACCAAGAGGACTCGATAGTACTTTTAATACTTTCAATAAAACAATAGGTCTCAACCTATTGAAAGCAGTTCATTTGAATGATTCGAAGAAAGAAATCAACTCTCGTGTAGATCGGCACGAAAATATTGGTGACGGTTTTATTGGCTCTAATGGCCTGGGAAATTTTTTGAATAGAAAAGAGATTAATGGAATACCTATGTACCTTGAAGTTCCAGGGATAGAAGGAAATGGTCCTGATAAAGAAAACATCAAACGAGTAAGAAAAATTCTTGAATAGTGTGAAACCATTGTTTTTAGAAGATAACAAGGTTTTCGAAAGAATGGTTAAGGAAGCTGTTGAAAATATACCAGAATTATTTATACAACATATGACTAATTTAGAAATCAAAATTGAAGACGACAATGAACAAAATTTATTAGGGGTTTTTGAGGGTATACCTTTAATCGATAGATATAACGACCAATCGTACATGCCTGATGTAATAACCATTTATGAGAAACCGCTAATAGAAATTTCTAACTCGATCGAAGAATTGAAAGTTAATATTAGGGAAACAGTTTTACATGAAGTCGCCCATTATTTTGGGATAGATGATGGAGATTTGGAAAAAATGGGTAGGTATTAAAGTAGGTGATTTTCATTGATAAGACAGACAGGAACTGTTTATCGATAAGAAGATAAAATATTTCCGTCTTTTAGAATAAATTTTTTGTTTTGGAATTCTAATCTTGCGATGCCTAACCTTGAAAAATCTGATAAAAATAACCGAAGACGATTGTTTGTTGTATCTCCTTCAGTTTCCTTGATTGATTTTACCGATGTTCCCCATAATGTTTTTTGGGTACTTGAATTTATTTCCTTGTCAACGCGACCAATGAATGAAGTAAATATTTTCTCAGCATGTTTATTCGAATCAAAATCTCCTTTAGACCTAAAGGAAAAGGAATAAATGCAGTTTTGTTTATCTGTGGTAGTTTGTAGTACCAAAACAATTTTCTCTTTTTGAGATTTTTCGACGATGTTATCGCCTGACTCCCTGACGGCTGCTTGAAGAGTTCTGAGAAGTGAAGAAATATTTGAAACTAGGTGTTCACGGTTTCGAATTGTCAATGTTAAACGGTTATTTGATTTCATCTAATGTAACGTAAGTCTCCGTTTCGCCTAGTGATATTTTTACTATCCATGTATTCAAGAATCGCCAATGTATATTTACGACTTGTTCCGAATTTATCTCTAACGGAAGAGATTGTGATTTCATTATCTTTGTAAGCCAATTCTTTGATGCCATTAATTAGCTCATTTGCGGTATTTTTTTCATAAAAAATATCACTGGAAATTTTTACTACTTCTCCATTCAATGTAAGGAAATCTAAAATCTCTTGGGTAATTGGGATATTTCCCGGTGGAGTGTATCCGTAATTTTTAAGATCTTTAACAAATTGTTTTGCTTCACCTAACTGAATTTTTGACAAGGTAGGTTCGTAATTTGGATAACAGAGATTTGCTGATTTTATTTGTAAGTAATTGTGTAATTCCAGGTATTTAACCAATGCTTGGAAAGGTCCTACCCGTAAACCCATCGAAAACCTGCATTCTTCAACGGGTATTCCTGGTCTTGAAGCATTATCTTTATGGTACTTGTTTACAATTCCTACAATTTTCTCAATCATTATCTGTAGTCTATTTTGTGTTATAAAGTAGCTATCATTTTTGTTAGATAACAGGAGTAAATATTTATCATCCTCCATGTTGGTTAAAATATTATCTATAATCCGATAGTTTATTTGGCACTCTTCAAATATTTCTTCTTTGGTGGTAATAGGGTATTCATCAATATGGTTTTTTATTACGGTAGAATACTTGCGTGCTTGCAAAAATTCCAGTTTCTTTATTAAATTGGGATGGTTTTCTCTTTTGTGTCGTTTTGCATTTGGGATTAGTACTTTTCCGCCCCCTATAGTTTCTTCACTATCCCTTAAAATGTAAAAATCACCATGAGTTACGGAAATGTTTCTCACTGTTTTTACTTGAATCCAGCCACTTTCACCCTTTTGAATGTCGTTTTTACCGAAAATGCGGGCGGTGCCCTCTACCTCATCGGTTCCCGTAAAAACAGTCACCTTGTGATTGTGCTTCAGATATCTAGGAAAAGTTTCACTACAGTTAAAATAACCGTCAAAAGCAATCGTTGGTCGTATTGTTCCGGGAG
This sequence comes from Chloroflexota bacterium, assembly GCA_002730795.1. Taxonomy (GTDB): domain Bacteria; phylum Chloroflexota; class Dehalococcoidia; order Lucifugimonadales; family Lucifugimonadaceae. The sequence goes on along the minus strand of PCAX01000072.1, from coordinate 697 downwards.
TGGCTAGAATATTTCCTTTTGAAACGTTATCAGTGTTGGTGTTTCCAAGATTTATAGCGATTCTGCTTCCTGGTAGGGCTCTATCAACCTTTTTGCCGTGTACCTGAATAGTCCGTACCCTGACGGGATCTAGAGATGGCAGAAGTTCTAATTGATCACCAGTATGTATTTCCATGTTTAGGACTTTGCCCGTAATGACTGTACCAAAGCCCGGTTTATTGAACACCCGATCGATTGGAATTCTCGGGTAGGTAAAATTCATGTGATTTTGTTTATTGCCGACGGTTTTGTCTATTTGCAATTTTAACTGTTCGAAACCAATATTTTTTGTTGTTGATACAGGGACAATAGGGGCGTCAGGAAAAACGTTTTTGGTGATGAAATATTCTGTAATTTCCTCCTTTAGATATTCGAACCATTCATCGTCGACTAAGTCCCTCTTTGAAATTACTACGATTGCATCAGTCACTCCGTAGATTTGTAAAATTGAACAATGTTCTATGGTTTGTGGCATGATTCCTTCATCGGCGGCAATGACGATGAGCGCAACGTCAATGCTGGATGCTCCTAGGACCATATTTTTTATAAATCTCTCATGTCCAGGGACATCTACAACACTTACACGGCGCCCTGATGGTAAATCCATCCAACCAAACCCCGGTTCTATTGTGAGACCCCTAGATTTTTCATCTTTAAG
>PCAX01000071.1 GCA_002730795.1 Chloroflexota bacterium | reverse complement strand
TTTCGTTACATATTGAAACAAGCTCGGCAACGTTATTCTAGGAGGCGAAGTAAAACCTGTTCTTAAATCTCTTTCACGATTTCCGGTAACTAATGTATCAACCGTTAATGCCAATACATCAAATTTAGCTTCTTTTGCTTTTTGAAGAACGACGTCATTTAGACCTTTGTCTTTGTGATAATAAAATTGAAACAGCTTAGGGGTATCAATCAAAGATAATTCTTCGACAGGGATTGTGGATAAAGTGGATACACTAAACATTGTATTCAATTTTTTGGCTGCTTTTGCAACCGCTCTCTCTCCATCGTAATGAAAAAGTCTTTGCAAGGCTGCTGGAGAACAATAAAAAGGTAAATCAAGTTTTTTTCCAAATATAGTCGTTGATAAATCTATGTTTTCAACTCCTCTCAAAACATTTGGAACTAAATCCACATCATTGTAAGCACTCGAATTTCTTTGATGAGTTATTTCATCGTCTGCAGCGCCATCTATGTAATGGAAGATAGGGGATGGAAGTCTTTTTTCAGCTAGTTTCCTGAAATCATAATAGTTATGACAGTTCTTTAATCTCATAATGGTACTTATATTTTTTTATCTGTTTTTTTGTCTGAAGTCCCAAATAATTTATCGAGCCTTAAATTAATAGGTCCTTCGTCTTCAGTTATTAACGGTTTTAGCTGTTATCGAATGTAACCGGTTTTTCAAGCCATTGACAGCTTCATTCCGATACATGGATTAGAAGTTTCCCAAAATTTTCTCCATTCATCAATCCAATAAACGCTTGAGGTGATTTTTCAAATCCCTCTACAACATACTCTTTATATTTTAGTTTTTCAGACAATACCCACTCAGATAATCTAGTTCGTGCTTGCTCGTGTTTGCGTTCCCAATCAGTAACCAACATACCCTGAATTTTTGATCGAGTCCGAATTAATGCCCAAAGATTACGTGGCCCTTGTTCTTGTCCTACGGAGTTATATTGGGAAATTTGTCCACAAATTATGATCCTGGCGTACATTGCAAGATTGTTCATGACTATGTCAGTAACCTCTCCACCCACGTTATCGAAATAAACGTCTATGCCGTTTGGACATAATTTATGTATTTCGGATTCTACATTTTGGGTTTTATAGTTAATAGCCCCATCAAAACCTAATTCGTCGACAATATAGTTTACTTTTTGATTTGTTCCAGCAGTGCCGATCACTCTGCAGCCCATCATTTTTCCAAGTTGTCCTACAATAGCTCCAACGGCTCCGGATGCTGCTGAAACGACAAGAGTTTCGCCTACAATTGGCTTCCCTATTTCTAACAGTCCGAAATATGCGGTTAGACCTGGCATTCCGAGTATCCCAAGAGAAGTAGAAATAGGTGGTTTCTGTGAATCAACCTTTCTAACCATTTGACCGGGAATTGAACCCCACTGTTGCCAACCTATATGGGCGGTAACGATATCACCAACCTCTAGACTTTGATAATTGCTTCTAATAACTCTCCCTACGACTTCTCCAGTTATTACTTCACCTAAACCTACAGGTGATGCGTAAGATTTTGCGTCTCTCAATCTGCCGCGCATATATGGATCAAGAGAAAGATATAAAGTCTTTATTAACACCTCACCATGTTTTGGATCAGGTATTGGAGAATTTACAATGTCGAAGTCATCTATGCTCGGATATCCTTCTGGTCTTTTTTTGAGCACCCATTTTTTGTTAACGGTTTCAGATACCATTTCAAATTCCTTTTATTAGCTATGTAATAGATTGCCAACCGAATTTTTTATTCAGTTTAATGATTTTTCCAATACTGGTTCCTGTAGGTAAATGACCCGAACATATTATCCAATCTAAGTTATGGGCTTTATTCATTAAATCTATTCGTGACTTCGTTGACAGTTTCGTATCCCAATCATAAATGGGGCACCATGTTTGTTCAGTTACCTGTGCTACATTGTGAAAAAGATCACCGGTTATAACTGCTGTCAAACTGCCTGATTGTACGGACACACACTGATGTCCTGGAGTGTGACCGTTTGTTGGTATGATGGATACTTCAGGAGTTATATATTTTGTTCCTTCTGTGAGTTCTAAAACGCCATGTGATCGAAGGGGCAATATTGCCCGTTCAAACGCGGGGTTAGGAAAGTTGGTTTTATTATTCGTATCTGAATAAAAATCCCAATCCTTTTTTGATACGTGGTATTTAGCGTTAGGAAACAAAACATTGCCGGCTATGTCCGTGCACCAACCTATGTGATCGCCATGACTGTGGGTAATTATAACGTCTGTTATATCCGTTGCTCTAACCCCTTGTTTTTTTAGATTATAAAATAATTGGCCCGTTTTACCTGTGTGTTCATGAACTCCAGGTCCCATACCGGTGTCTACAAGAATTATTGGACCTTCATTATCAATTCTTTTTATAAGATGACCTCTCCACTGAGTCTTCCATACCCCTTCTTTGTTGAACGCTATTTCCCTATAGGGTTCCCAACTATCTATCGGTATTTGCTTGAATATCACTTCCACGTCCCGATCGGGTGATTCGTGGTCATCGACTAAGGAAATGTTCCAACTGCCTATTTTGATTGATGGGATCATGTTTATATATGTGAGACTAAGACAAAATATTGGATTATTTTCAATGTAGTCTTTATCATAATACTCAAACGACGTAAGCAGTTACAAAAATGAGTTAGAGAACAGAGAAATTTCATGAAAATAACCGACTTAAAATGTGCAATTATTGGGCAAAATCCTGTCATAAGAATTATTACGGACGATGGAATTGATGGGTTAGGTGCAGCTGAAGGTTCCAAACCTTACCTAAAACCTATGGTGATGTTTTACAAGGATGCCATCATCGGAAAAGATCCAACGGACGTTGAGAGAGTAATGATTGGGATACGGAAAATGGGTGCCTTTAAGCCCTGGGGCGCTGCGGTGAGTGCTATAGAAATGGCTTTATGGGATATAGCGGGGAAGTCAGCGGGTGTGCCGGTTTATAAATTGTTAGGTGGAAAGGTCAGAGATAAAGTAAGGGTTTATAACGGCAACAAACGTGTCAAGATGAATGGAAATAAACCAGAAGATTACGCCGAAAATATGAAACAAATGCGTGATTTCCCAGAAAAATTTTCCATAATAAAGCAGGGAATTGCATTCCATGGAGACATGGCTAAAGACTTTCCTGATTACTATTACGGAAGCCCCACAGGTTTTCATACATTGTCAGACGAAGGTTTTACTCTCAGAGATGGATTGTATAGGGGTCTTATGACTGAGCGAGGTTTCAATCATACTATCGAATGTATTGAAGCTATGAAGGATGCTCTGGGAGATGAAGTAGGTCTGGCTCTAGATGTTGGTCCAGGAGTAACTGTCCCTGATGCTTTGAAGCTGGCTAAGGCTGTTGAACACTTGAACATAATGTGGCTTGAAGATATGATAACTGGAGATTATACTCCTTATGTGTCAGCAGACCTGTACTCCAAGGTCACTCCCTATACCACGACACCAATTCATACCGGTGAACAGATATATCTCAGGCAAAACTTTAAGGAATTATTTGAAAAAAATGCTGTGAACGTCATTGGCCCTGATCCGGCTGACGTCGGAGGGATAGCAGAGATGAAATGGATAGCTGAATATGCGGACCTCCACGGTGTACTAATTGCGCCTCACGGTACGATGGACGGCTTGATTGGATTGGCTGCACATGTTCATCTTGCGGCAACCCTTCCACAAAATTACATAGCATTTGAATACCCGACTGGGAACCCTGATTGGTGGTATGAAATTTTGGATGGTCTACCTAATCCAATAGTTAAGGATAGTTACATTGAAGTGTGGGATGCCCCAGGGTTAGGGATAACGTTTAAGCGGGATATAGCCGAAAAGCATCTAAGAGAAGAAGATAAAGGATTTTTCGATTAATTGCTGATAGACGACTGATTCCGTTATTTCTTACCGTTTGGTGGTGCCGAGAGGCAGAATCGAACTGCCGACACATGGATTTTCAGTCCATTGCTCTACCGACTGAGCTATCTCGGCTAGAAACCGCATATACTTATCGTAAAAGTGACTTGTCATTGAAGCAAGGTTTACAGGTGCATTAAGTCACAAAATACGGTTATGTATTGTTATAATTCACAATTGTTATCTGAAAAGAAAAAATCTTAAAAATCTTCACTTGATTTTCATCATGTAAAAAACATTTTAGGAATTACGATGCCATCTATCATCATAGCGTCAACTGGACCGAGAATGGGTAAAACTGCGTTTGTGGCAGCACTTTCATCGATGTTGGGAACGGAAAAGAATGTGGTAAATGTGCATGTTATGAAAGATCATGATAGCTGGGAAAAGGATCAACTAAATCTTAATTTGTTACTGTCAGATCACAAAGGGTGTTTAACTACTAAACAAAATCAAAAACTTGACAAAGGTTTAAGTATTGTAGAGGGATCTGACGACGTAAAAAACAACTTGTCTTTTGCTGAAAAACTTGATGCTGTGATCATATTGATATCTAAATATGGTGATGATATAACTAAATTTTCTGATCAATACGGGTCCCGACTTTTGGGTGTTGTGGTGAATAATGTGTCCAAGCATAGAATTTGGAATATTGAGAACGATCTAAGAAAAACTTTAGAGTCAAAAAATATTACGTTGCTAGGGTGGATACCAGATGATCGGATATTTTTAGCACCATCAATTGGTGATGTTGTTCAGCACTTGGATGGTGAATACTTAACTAATGAAAATACTAACGATAAATTGCTTGACCATTTTTTGATAGGTGGGTTGGTTCTGGATTGGGGACCAAGTTATTTTTCAATTCAGGATAGAACGGGCGTGGTAGTAAGGGGTGATCGGCCAGATATTCAATTAGCAGCTCTTCAAACAGAGACCACCCGCGCTATGATTCTCACGAAAGGGGTTAGACCAGTCGAATATGTTTATTATGAGGCTGAACAAGTTGGAATTCCGTTAATTGTTGTTAGCGGAAGTACCCATGACGTGACCGAAAAACTTGAGGATTTGCAAGCGAAAATTGAATTTAACCATCCCGAAAAACTTGGACATATGATTAATCTACTAGAAGCAAATATCGATGTTGATACTATTAGGGACGCCCTTATAAAACCAGCCACTCGCTAATTTGTAATATTGTTTATTTTTAAACCTTTAAAACTGTAAGAAATATACGGGGCGATATAATTGTGGGGGAAGGTTAACTTTGGGTTGGAAAATTTGGAAGGGTTCTAGAGCGAAAAAAATACGTAACAAGCTGGAAATCACTGAGTATAGTTAATGAAAAATGTTTCCGAAACCATTCTTGCAGGTTTGTCTGACAGGCAGCAACAAGCTGTTAAACACACTGAAGGACCATTACTATTAGTCGCTGGTCCTGGTTCCGGTAAGACACGGGTAATGGCTCACCGTTTGGCTTATCTTGTAGGCGTCAATAATATTCCAGCTGATCGAATACTTGCTGTTACTTTTACGAACAAAGCTGCACGTGAACTTAAGGAACGTTGTGAACGATTAGTTGATTTTCAAAAAGAGTTCTTGCAGGTCAGAACTTTTCACGGATTTTGTGCCCGTGTGCTACGTTTTGATGGAGATTACGTAGGAATTCCAAGAGAATTTTCTATTTTTGATGAAGATGACCAAAAAAAGGTAATAAGAAGATCATTTGAAGATGAAAATATTGACATTAAGCAACACTCTCCAGGAACTATATTAAACACTATTTCTAGGCTAAAAAATTCCACAAAAATGCCTGACGAATTCGCACGAGAAGTCTCTGATTACGGTCAAGAGATAGCGTCAAGAATTTATTCACGCTATCAGAGTATATTAGATGTTTCCAATGCAGTGGATTTCGATGATTTACTATTAAAAGCTTTTATTTTATTTAACGATCACAAATATGTGTTAGACAAATATTCTGACCGTTTTAAATATATTCAAATAGATGAATTCCAAGACACAAACCCATTGCAATTTAAAGTGTCAAAATTATTGTCCAACAATAATGGAAATATATGTGTGGTGGGAGATCCGGACCAATCAATTTATTCTTGGAGGTACGCGGATCCATCTAATTTAACCGATTTTAAAAAATCTTTTCCTAAAACAACTGTTATCACTTTAGATCAAAGTTACAGGTCAACAAAAAATATCCTAGATGCTGCAAATTCATTGATAGTAAACAATCCTGATAGGACAGATAAAAATTTGTGGACTAACAATGATATTGGTAGCAAGATAGCTGTATATCAAACAGGTTCTGAAGAAGATGAAGCTCGTGTCGTTCTTGACGAAATACAACGTTTAAATCAGTCCGAAAACACACCTCTTAACGAGATAGCAATAATGTACCGAGTTAATGCTCAATCAAGAGCATTCGAGGTATTGTGTCAAAGGTTAGGGATACGTTACCGATTAATTGGTGGAGTCAAATTTTATGAGCGTCAGGAAGTTAAAGATGTATTGGCGTACTTAAGAATAGTGAATAACAAATCCGATGATGCAGCATTACTCCGTGTCATTAATACTCCGCGTAGGGGTATTTCAGACAAAACTGTGGCAGAAATTATTAGGATGGCCAGAGAAAATAATACAAGCGTATTTTCAATTATCGCAGAAATTTATTCTGGAAAATTAACTGGCGAATTAATACCCCGGGCTATAAAAAGTATCAAGGCATTTTTTGAACTATTGGAAGGTATTTTTGACATTTCTGATCAATTAGATATAACAGATTTAATCAATTTTATTCTTGAGAGAACTGACTATATTTCTTACATCAGACGGGATGAAGACAAAGGTTTGGACAGAGAAGAAAATATAAACGAACTAAAAGCTTCATCTGATCAATATACGGGTATCGATACAGGCAGCCAGTTAAGTAGTTTTTTAGAAAATGTAGCATTGGTTTCAAATGTAGATAATCTTGAAGGAGGTGATGATGTTCGCCCGTCTTCTGAAGATCTAACACTGATTACTTTGCACCAAGCAAAAGGTTTGGAATATGACGCCGTATTTTTAGTAGGGTGCGAAGAAGGTTTGTTACCCCATGTAATGAGTATAGGTGAACCAGATAGTCTTGAAGAGGAACGACGGATTTGTTACGTTGGAATTACCCGAGCCAAGAATAATCTTTATTTTTCATACTCGTTGGTTCGCAGATTTAGAGGTGTAACAGGTGGGCAGATGTTATCTAGGTTTGTGAACGAAATACCCGAAAATTTAACTACAAAAAAATATGCCAGAGGTTTTTCTCATCCTTTAATCGATGGTTACTTGAAGAATTCGCCTAATAGAAAGTTTAAATCTCCTAATACAAGACCATTGGTGGATGAAAAAAGAACAGTACAATTTTCAAAAGGAACAAAAGTGAAACACGATATATTCGGAGATGGGATAATTATAAAAAACGAAGGAAATGAAGGGGAAGTTGTTTTTTTAAAGCACGGAGTTAAACGGTTAATGTGGCAGTATGCTCCAATGATCGTAATAGAAAAAAAACGTCGCCATGAAAACGATTCCCACGATTTTGTAGATCCTGAAATTGATACTGCATAGGAGTTGTTTTGGGTTTTATTCTTTTAGCGAAGTTCGACAGGATCTACTACTTGTGTCTGTTATCTTTCCTTTTATCGTTGACATCTTATATATATTTACTGTTTTGGGCATCTATTATTCCTGTAGGTTTGTCTGGTGATAATTCGGCACAAGGTGACACGTATGTGTCCCTTATTGAAAGCGGTTCATTGTTGTTGATGTTAATAGCATTTATTCCAGTTATTTTTACGCTGTTTTTATTGATATCTGTTAATAGACGTGGATTACAGGACCGAGGATCTAAAATTAACCTTTGGATTACTACATTGTTTTATTATTCATATATCATTGTCACTATTATGTCTTTTGGATTTTTGTACATGCCAGCAGTAGTCTTCCTCACCGCTGCCACCGTTTCCACATTGGTTTACAGGTCGAGATTGAATAAGTAATTTTTGGAACGGAGAAAACCCCTTTGAAGATTAAAAGGATAACTTTTCGGACTAGGTATCAATGAAGCAATTAAAAAGTAACTTTTCGGACGAAGAAATCAAGGCCTTTATTAACTTGGAATCGAAACCTGTTGTTTATGATATTGATAGGAATTCTATAGAAAAATTTTCAAGAGCTATTGGTGATGACAACCCAGTTTACAATGATGAAATCTTTTCAAGGGCAACTAATTTTGGAACAATAGTTGTTCCACCGACTTTTTTACAATCACTTAGACCTAGTCGATTTCAACCAATGTTTCCAGAGCCTTTTTCTCACATTCTTGATGCCGGAAGTAAATACAATTTTTATCACCCAATCAGAATGGGAGACAGAATATCGGTGGTCAAGAAAATAATTGATATTTATACAAAAAAAGGTCGCCTTGGAACGATGTTATTCCGAGTGGTTGAAGTAACTTACACAAATCAATTGAAACAAATACCCGCCCATCAGATAAATACGATAATTACTTATGGGTTAGGTAAAAAGGATCCTGGTTTATATGACCATTGTTAATCATCTCAATGTAGTTTCATTTACTCCAACTTTGTGGTTCGAAGATGTGGAGATAGGGTATAAGCTTCCCCCTTTACCCAAGTGTGCAACCAAGCAACAACTTGTGATGTATGCCGGCGCTTCTGGTGACTTTGTTCCAATTCACTATGATATTAATGCAGCAAAAGGCGCGGGTCATGATGAAGTAATCATTCATGGGGCTTTAAAGAGTGCTTGGTTAGCTCAAATGGTAACGCTATGGGCTGGGATTAATTCTCAGATAATGGAATTCGAAGTGGAATATAGGGCGGTTGATTTCCCTGGTGAAGAACTTGTTTGCCAAGGAGAAGTTACTAAAAAGTTTCTGTCTGATTTATATGGAGTTATAGAATTAAAAATTGGATTGTTCAAGGAAACTGGTAAAGTGTCTACCCCAGGGAAGGTGAAATTAGCTTTACCAAGTAGAACGTTTCACAAAAAGGAATTAGGATTACATGACTAAATCGTTACCGCTGCAGGGAAAAGTTATAGTAGTCACGGGAGGATCGACCAGTATTGGAAGGGTAATATCTGAAGAAATAGCCACCTTGGGTGGCAAAGTGGTTATAAATGATATCGAATCACCAGTTCAAAATGTTAATGGAATAGGCATATCGGTAAAATCGACAGTGCAAGGTATTAAATCTTTGGGTTTAGAGGCAGTTGAATCTAATGATTCGATCATGACCTGGGAAGGGAGTGGCAAAGTGGTCCAATGTGCCCTTGATAATTATGGGAGATTAGATGGTGTAGTCACTACTGGAGGAGGTAAAAAAAATAAACCAATATTCGACATGTTGCTTTCTGATTGGACAGATACAATAAACAGTAATTTAAAATCAACCTTCAACATAATAAGACAAATTGCCCCAATTTTTAGAAAACAGAGAGGGGGGCGCATCGTCACACTAACTGCTGACGCGGCTTTACATGGATTTCAATCTGAATCCAATTATTCAGCCGCAAAATCCGGAGTGATAGGCTTCACTAAAGTTTTGGCCAAAGACCTAGGCAAATATGGTGTCACCTCTAATTCAATAGTCCCATTTCCTGAAACAGAGGAAACCGATTTGAATACTATTCATAGGCGCTTGGAAATATTAGGGTTAGATGTGCCTATCGGAGAATCCTCTTTGGATTCAAGGGCGGTTTGTCCTTTTATTTCGTACTTGTTGTCTGATTATTCTGCACCCGTAAATGGGCAGGTTTTTGCTGTTTATGGAGGTACTATCGCTCTCTGTTCGTTTCCTAGAAGAATTAGAACTATTTACAAAGAAAATCCACCAGGTACTTGGGAACTAAGTGAATTAGACCAATTGGTTCCCAGAAAATTGCTCCAACGAAATCTTAATTACAAAAAAACCAGAGAAAAGAGGCTTCAAGGTAAAGTTGCGGTTGTCACCGGTTCTGGGCGAGGAATCGGAAGGGCTGTCGCAAAACAACTTGCTTTTGAGGGTGCCTCGATCGTTGTAAATGATATTGGAGCGAATTTGGATGGATCTGGGACAGATTTATCGCCTGCTCAACAAGTAGTTGAAGAAATCAATGAACTGGGTGGGAGGGCTGTTACATCTTATAATTCCGTGACTGACACTGTTGACGTCGGTAAATTAATAGAAAAGGCTATAAATACCTTTGATGGATTGGACATTGTTGTAACTGTAGCAGGTATTTTACGTGATCGGATGATTTTCAACATGTCTGAAGAAGAATGGGATCAGGTAATGGATGTTCATTTGAACGGGACTTACAATGTTGTAAGGGCTGCTTCACCAATATTTAAAAAACAGGGTTCCGGTCGGATTATTACATTTAGTTCCGTATCTGGACTCTACGGCTATGCCGGACAATCAAATTACGGTGCCGCTAAAGAGGCGATAGCAGGGTTTACGAGATCAATATCAGAAGATATGAGAGTTTATGGTGTTACAGCAAATATTATTTCTCCAGGTGCTCAAACTCGTATGATCGAATCTATTCCTGATTCTACTAAGGACATGCGTAAAGGCTCTTTTGGATTGCCTCCAGGGTGGTTACCAAGAAACAAACCGGAGGATGTAGCTCCTATGATTGCTTGGTTATCCTCTGATGAAGCATCAGATGTTACGGGTCAAATATTTCATTGCGTTGGAAATTCCGTTTCCCTAATGAACACTCCTAAATCGACGAGGGTTATCAACAAAGATGGTAGATGGTCAGTGGACGAAATATCAGGAATATTTGAAGAGACTTTAGGAATGGATTTAATAAATCCTGCTCCTCCAAATGACTAAATTGTTAGTTTTTTATAAAATCTACGGCATTAAGCACTAATTGTTGGAACATTGGATGAGATTGGCTCGCTCCAGCATGGCCCAGCGCTATGTTTGCTACATTTCCTGATCCGTATTTCAATGACCAGCCGAGGGGTTTTATCTCTTTGTCTACAACACCGTGCATAAAAACATTTATGTTTTGCTGGATGTTAAGATCGCAATAACATTCATCGTAAGTCCAAAAATCTTTTACGTTTTTCGACAATGGGTGGTTCTTATCATTTATATAAACTTTGAACCAGCCGAATGGTGGGTGCCAACTTTCGCCCGAAACCCATCCTCCACCAGTAATTTTTTTCATTTCATCCCAATCTGGGCAAGAGGCAGGAGAAATATGTAGCGAAATTAAACCTTTTCCATTCCATACAAGTTCCTTTAACGCCGATTTAACTTCATCAGTTAAATCGTTGTCGGTTTCTTTTTGACGTAAAGTGTTTAGGATAATTCCATCTGCTGTAGGTAACGCTTCGAGTATTTCTAAAGTATCTGTTACCACAGAAACTTGGTGATCAGAATCAATTAGAAAATCGGACAACACTGGAGTTGTCTCTTCGTACGGATGTTTACCTCCACTAACAATTAATAAATTCAAAAAAACCTCCTTGTTGGAAAAACCAACAAATTATTTAATATGCTGTAGCAAATTCAGCCATTCACTTCTTGTAATTTCCATTCTTATAAAATTATAACGATTTCTTTCGACAGCCTTTTTTTCTGTTAACCCTAATTTTTTGAAAGAAGCTTGAGCGCGTAAATTACTCTTGAGTGTATGTAAATAAACGAGGTTTATTTCTGTAAACGAATAAATATGTTCTAAAGTCAGTTTTACGGCTTCAGTACCATAACCTTGACCCCAATATTTTTTATCACCAATCATAATTCCCAGTTCAGTTGTTTGCTTTTGTAGATTGATATCGTAGTACATGCAGTTACCTATGTGGACATCGTTCAAGGTTTCTATAGCAAATCTGACTGACCATGGTGATGGTTGTTTTACATCTGTTTCGTGAAACTTAGTGAATTCCTTGAGAGTTAGATTTATGGGTTGAGTTGCATCTAAGTCGCAAAGTTCTTTATCGGTTCGCCACATATAATCATCGCCGGAGTCGGACAGGAGTTTCGGTCTCAAACGTACCAAGCTTCCGGTTATCGTCGAAGGGTTAATATTTGGGCGAGTTTCCCACGTAAATGGAAAAAGCTTTTTCCAAGACTTTTGACTCATTTTTATGTGTTAATAAATTTTTTGCTTCGAAATAGGAAATCCAATTAACTTTATCAAACTCGTCATCGTGATTTTCAATGTTGCCTCCATTGTCACGCATTAAAAACCAGTAAACGGTTTTTTTATAAATAATTGTTCTTATATTTTTAACTATTTTATTACGTTGTCGTCCACAAATTAAACGGGAAAAAGTGTAGTTCGTTGTACATAATTTTTGAATAACTTTAACATTTATACCCGTCTCCTCACGAGCTTCCCTGATAGCTGTATAGATTGGTGATTCATGTTTTGTAGGAGTTCCTTTAGGTAGAGCCCATAGTGCCCCGACCTTTCTATGGCAAAGTAAAGCCTCGTAAATATCGTGGCGTGTTCTCATAATAACTCCACCAGCGGACCATATATATATAGTTTTTTTGTTATCCAAAGTATTAGACCGTGTTGACAATCGTGGCATTCTATAACTCTCAACAATTCTATTACAATAGTTTGACGCGGCGTCTCGATATCATAAACTTGTTGTACTTATGGATAGGCATTCCTTCAGATTCTTTGAATGTTAATTGAGATAATCAGTACGATTTTCGTAAAAAACGAAAAAAAACTTGTAATTATTTATGAAATTTAATTTAGAATATTAAATGTAACTGTTGGATTTACATTATTATGTGTCCAGCCGGTATCAAATTTTGTGTCTCTGTTTGTCTTTAAGGTAACTTGGGTGCAATATTCGATTAGGCTAAGTGTTTTATTAAACTGAGATGAATAAGAATACCAATAATTTGGATAATCTAAGTGAAAAAACAGATTTCGTAATTAGGTTTGCAGGTGAAGGAGGTCAAGGGCTAGTAACATCTGCTGATGCACTAGCCAGGGCTGCCACATCTGCAGGCTATTACACCCAAACTTTTTCTACTTTCCCGTCACAGATCATGGGAGGACCGGCGTCGTCTCAAGTTCGAATTTCAACTTCGCCAGTTTTGTCTTCGGGAGATGGTGTAGATGTATTGGTGGCATTAAACAAGTTTTCCTATGATAATCATTATCAAGATTTGGTGGACGGGGGGGTGACTATCTATAATGCTGAAGAATACAGCCTCCCAGATGGAGGACAATATTTTGGAATTAAGGCTGATGAACTTGCCAAGTCCACAGGAAATGCTAGGGCTGCGAATATGGTTACTATCGGAGCCGTAGCAAGTTTAATTAACTTTTCCCTTGAAGAGGTTGATAACTTCATACGTAAAAGATTTACCCGAGGTCGCGATGGTGATGAAGAAATTATCAAAGCGAATATTAGTGCGGTACGTTTAGGCGTAGAAGTCGCCAATCTGAGTGGTTTTTCTGTTGGTGAGTTGGCACCTGCTTCTAAATCCGACGGAGATCAGATAATGGTAACAGGCAATATAGCCCTTTCATTGGGCGCCACTGCTGCGGGGCTAAACTATTATGTTGGGTACCCGATATCTCCCGCAACCACAATATTAGTGTGGATGGAAAACAATCTGGTTGGGGAAAATAAATTTGCTTATCAAGTTTCTTCTGAGATAGAAGCAATAAGTGCGATTGTAGGTGCTGGATATTCAGGTAAAAAGGCAATGACTGCAACAGCAGGACCAGGGATATCCCTAATGAGTGAGGGCTTGGGTTTGGCGTGGATGTCTGAAATTCCTGTTGTGGTTGTTGACGTCCAAAGAGGAGGTCCAGCTACAGGGTTGCCAACAAAATCAGAACAATCCGATTTATTTACGTGTTTGCACCCAGCTCATGGAGATGTAAAGATGCCTATATTGGCTCCAGGTACTGTCGAAGAATGCTTTTACGCTGGTGCTTTGGCCGTTAATTGGGCTGAACGTTATCAAGGGCCCGTGATTATAATGAGTGAAATGGCTTTATCTGATAGAGGGGAAAATATTCCAAAACCGGACTTAGCTTCAATAAAAAATGAAACCAGAAACGTATACGAAGGTAAAAACGGGTTCAAACGATATCAAACTTGGGATGGTTCTGGGGATTTGACTCCTATGCCTATTCCAGGTGGCGCTGGAGCATACGTAGCTAATGGCTCCGAACATGATGAAATTGGTGACACGACTCATTTGCCAAAGCACCATATACGTTTGACGGAGAGAAGGTTTAATAAATTAAAATTATTAGGTGAAGCTCATTACGAAATTGAAAATGAAAATGCCGACATAATAATATCGCCGTGGGGTTCATCTAAAGGTCCTGCAAGGGAGGCATATGAAAGATTGCGACGGAATAACCGTAATGTAGGTTGGGTTTATACGGTAGCCCTTCACCCTATGCCTGATGTTGTGTTGGATGCATTGAAAACCGCTAAGCGTGTGATAGTACCGGAGTTAAACTATCAGGGACAATGGTCTACCTTATTGAGGCAAGATGGAGTTAATGCAGAATCTATTACTAAATACGATGGAACACCTTTTCGGCCCGGGGAATTGGTCGAATCAATTAAAGTAAAATTAAAATAAAGGTTCAAAGGTTCAAAAATGAGTAAAAGAAATCCTGAATATGACTTTGTTTGGTGCCCAGGTTGTGGTGACTTCGGTGTTCGTAGAGCACTAGAATTTGCTCTAGCTGAATATACAATAGAAAATGAAAAACCACATGGTAGTAACGTTATAGTAGCTGGTATAGGCTGTTCTGGAAACATGGTTCATTTGATGGAAGGTGACCAACCGTTCGGTATTCATGGAATACATGGAAGAACTCTACCAATAGCCTTAGGCATAAAATCGGGAAGAGATGATTTAAACGCGGTAATAGTTGCAGGTGACGGAGATTTCTTATCAATAGGCGCGGAACATATAGGACCCGCTGCACAAAGGAATCTTGATGTGACCTGTGTGATTATGGATAACGGAGTTTACGGATTAACGAAAGGCCAATCTTCTCCTACTTCAGATATTGGTATGGTGACCGCTTCCACCCCTTACGGAAAAATCGAAATTCCGATGTCTCCCTTGAATTATTACATGACAGTTGGTGTTTCATATATTGCTTCATATTATTCGAGTAAACCCAAAATTTTAGCAAAATACATACAACAAGCGATGGACCACAGAGGATTTAGTATTGTTCATGTTCAATCACCATGCACAACATACAATGATACATATGACTTACTCAAAGGGAAACCACGTGATGGAATAAAAGGATTAGCGTGGGAAATCCCCGATGATCATGACCCTAGTAATGAGAAGTCAGCTAAGGAACTACTACAAAAGCCGGGGATTCCACTAGGCTTAATTTATAAATTTGAGGGGAAGACCCTACAGGATCGACAGCAGGAAATCCGTGAAAGAATAGGCGAAAAAACTGTGGAAGCCAATTTAGCAAGTTACACCGTATGATTCTTTCAACAAGGTGATAAAAACTACGTCCTCACATCAATCAATTTTTTTTGTAACTACGAGGTCCAATATTGGGTCGGTATTTTGTTGGTTTTTCGGATCAAAATAAACCTTGTGTCTCCGGTGAAATGAAACACTATGTACTAAAACCGTTCCGAATAGAAATGATATACCTATGATTGTTATCGGGTTAACTTTTGGCTCAAATAAGGTTCCTAGAAGTAAAAACGTTACATAACCTACTAATCCGGCCCAAAGTGATGGGTTACCAACTTTGCGAGCGAGTAATATTATTATTATTCCTGATAAAAAAAATGGTGGTAGAACCGCGTGAGGAGCTAGGGCAATTGCTACCCCCCCGACACAGGATACTCCGTCACCACCCCGAAATTTTGTAAAAGGTGAATTCCAGTGACCAATTGTGGCTAAAGCCCCTGGTAAAAGCGTTATTGGTTCGGTTAAACCGAGAAGGTTCGCAGAAATTACCGCTGTTGCGCCTTTAGCGACATCGATGATAAATACAAAAATTCCATTAAGTTTAGATATTTCTTTCCAGACATTTGTAGCTCCGGCTTGGTGTGATCCTACTGCAAAAATATCTACACCTTTTATCTTTGCTAGCAAGTATGCAGTTGGGAATGAACCTATAACGTACCCAATTAAACAAGCGATAATAACGATGCTTATTTCAGGAAAATAATTCATAAGTCTAGTTGTGGTACTTTCGTTAGCATTACGCAGCCGTTACTGACACGTTTCTTTCATGATAATCTATTTTTAAGGAAGACAGTTTATTTTATCCTAGCTTTGAATTGTCATATAGCTCTTCTTCAACGAGATATTTAGAAGGACATTTTACTGTGAGTGTTTCAGCTAAAAAAATACCGTTTGGTTGTTTTTTCCCTTGTAGAATTATCTCGGAATGTTCGTTGAAAAAAATTTGACCAATTTCACCTTTGTATATAACTGGAAGTTCACTTGTACCATTTTGGTCGGTAAGCGAAAAATAAGCAGTTAATCCATCAGGGTCTTTATAATATGAACTTTCTACCAACTTACCTGATATTCCTATAGTTTTGTTTTCAACTTGATTAGGTAAATCCATTGCTTCGTTTATAGTGAGATAGTTAATCGTAGAACTAGAAAAAGCCAAGAACACTAAGTAAAGAAACGCCAGCGCCACTATTCCGAATCCTATTAGCAGTTTTGTAATGGGACTAAACAGTGTGATTGGATTAGAAAGCGACTTATTATCGCTATTTTGTTTCTTTTTCATAACTTGGTTGTGACTTTAATAATTTGATATCGCGATTAATAGCATTTTGTCGTCTAGATAAATAAAAAATGTAAGCGAAGAAAACTATCCAGGCAATCATAAATACTATGAAAAGATATTGCAGGTTTAATTCTAGATCTCTTTTATCTGCGTTTGATATAGATAATATTGATTCACCATCATGGACTACCGTAAGTACTATTAAGCGGCTCTGTTGATCTTTGAGTCTTGTAATAGATTCTTGGGGCTTTTCAGAAAATATCGATACCCACCTTTCTCCGGCAACACTTTCGATCCCTATATTTGTTTCGGGATTAATTTTGAGATTTGAAGTTTTACCATCGGATTCAGTGACCGAAATAATTGTTGTATTTTCTTCGTTCGTTACAATATTTGTTATGAAGCCGTTAGTGATCTTTTTTTCTGGTGTTTCAGCTACAATCGGGTCCACATTTACGCTAAAAAAATATATGGAAGCCAAAAAAATAGAGACTAATAATTTAGTTTGGTACCTATAAATCATAATGTGTTGCTTTCTATTGAACTATTTCTGTAGAAGAGATTTACGGCGTCTTCTGATTTATGCACCGAATATCTTAGGTTTATTAAACTGAATAAAAGAAGCGAAAAAGCCACAGCCGACACAAAAAGGGTTAATTCTATACTACCCGACAGCAAAGAATCTCCGTCGGATGCAGGACCGGTAACGAGTGGTGGATGGGCTCGTTCCCACAAATTTGCGGCGAAATATATAACAGGTGTATCGATGGCTCCTATTATGCCTATGACAGCAGCAATTTTTTTTTGTTGGATACCTTCAGGAAAATAATTTCTGAACATAAGATAGGCGACGAAAAGTAAAAACAAAATCAGTGTCGTGACTAATTTTGCTTCACCCGTCCAAAACACGCCCCAAACCGGTCTCGCCCACATCATGCCTGAAAATAACATCATGCTCCCAAAAATTGCTCCTGCTTCTGCAGAAGAAACTGCTATGCGATCCCATTTAGCTGATCTATTATGAAGATATAATATTGATGCTACGGCCACTATGCATATTGAAACCATTGCTCCCCATGCAATTGGGACGTGGATGTACAATATCCGCTGTACTGCTCCTTGGTTAGTTTCCGTTGGTACCCATAAAAAGACCATCCAAATAGCAAAAACCATGGATATAGTGGTGAGCGTGTTAAGTAAAAAAGGAAAGTGTGATCTATTCATTATCTAGGGTGAATCTGGAACATTAACAAACAACGCTACTCATTCTATCATCGACGGTTGTACTGGTTATCATTCTTGTACCGTGTAATGGAAAAGAAATACCGAGATTACAAAAAACAGGAGATCGTAGGCTACGGCGAAACTTATCCACGTCTTGAATTCTGAATAATTACTACCAATAGTTAACTCACTCATACTTTCAACTCCAGCCAATAAAAGTGGTGAAATTGCGGGTAAAAATAACAGAGGTAACATTATTTCCTTAGCCCTCACTCGCACGGTCATTATCGCAAACAATGTACCCAGTGTTGAAAGTCCAACGGAAATTACTAAGCATATAAGCAGAGATTCTATTCTAAATAGTGAAATATTGAATAAAATTGTAGTAATTGGTAACGATATCAACGTCGAAATAAAAAGAAAGCAAAAGTTACCTAAAAATTTCCCTATGAAAATTATGTCTCTAGATATAGGAGCTAGAAGTAAACCTTCAAATGTTCCGTTTTCAATTTCCGATGCAAATCTTTTATTTAGACCCAGGGCGTATGCGAAAGCTATGGCAGACCAAAAAATTCCTGGTACGAATTTTTGAGATTCATAAGTTTTTATATCGAGTGTGAAGGTAAAAATAATAAACACTAAGGTTGAGAAACCTAAAATGGTTAAAACTACTTCACGCCTTCTTAGTTCTAATGCCATGTCGTTTTTTGCAATTAACCAAATAGTTTTGAGTGATTTCAAATTATTGACCTGTATTACGTTTCAATATTAATCTGTTGATTTCTGAAGATGAAATTTCATTTAACTTTTTATCGCAAATTATTTTAGAATTATTAAGGATGACGACTCTATCACATATGTTGTTTGTAGTGCCAAAAGAATGGGAAGTCATTAAAACAGTAGTGCCCGTAGAACGTAATCTATTTGTTTCCTCGTGTAATAATTCTAATGAAATTGCATCCAATCCTGATTCAGGTTCATCCAATAAAAGTAATTTCGGTTTATGTATGAATGCTTTGGCAATAGCTACCCTCCTTGCTTGACCATGCGAAAGGTATCTGATTCTAGTTTCCATTATTCTTCCCAGTTCAAAAGTGGTACCTATATCGTTTACGGTCTTATATATGTTTTCTATACCAAAGAGACCTGCAACAAATTCTAAATTTTCTCTAATGGTTAGATCTGAATAAAGCATATTATCGTGTAGTAGGCATCCTATTTGTGCTCTTGTGTATTCAGGTATGGCGGGTGATTTCTCCCCAAAAATTTTTATGGTCCCGCCGTCTGGATGAATTAGAGAAGCGATTATTTTTAGTAATGTACTTTTTCCTGAACCATTTGGACCGGTTAATAATACGATTTCACCGTCATTTAGAATAAATGAAACCTCATTTAA
>PCAX01000070.1 GCA_002730795.1 Chloroflexota bacterium | reverse complement strand
GCAAGATATCTATCACAAGTCTTTTCAATACACAACTGGCCTTCATAAACTCCTTTAGTATGACCATAACCGATAGTCCATACTCCAGCTGAGTCTTGATAGGCAACCTGTCGTTTACCTTCAAACTCTTTTATCAATTCAATTCCAACTTCACTTGTTTCCATTTCATTATCTCCTTCATAATTTTTAGGCATTATTTCGTTAGGCGGCATATCATACCATAGCCATTTACCTTTATTTTCTTCATCATTACCTATAAGCAACTTGCCATATTTAACACCACCACGGCCCTGTGCTTGTTTTGTTTTTTCTAGTTCTTTTGCTAATTGCTCATTATAAGGCAACTTATACATTCTAGGTTCTTTTTTATCATAATTAAATATAGTCAAATATATCCAACCAGACCCTTTATCTGTTATATGTCCTAGATATTTAACAATCTCTGGTGGATCTTGTATTGTAGCAAACCCCATAATACTAGTATAGGTGTACCAAGTGCTCATAACGACCAAGAATAAAACAGGAATGAAAATAGCCTTAAAGATATAATTTCCTTTATAACTTATTATTACCCATAAAGAAACAAAAGCTATAATTAATAAACTTGTAAAAAGTAAATATTCCATTACCATTCTTCTTCTTCCCTGATATCCCAATAGCCCGACAATGATGCAAGAGCAAGCTTTACTATAGAATATGGTTCTTCTTTAATATCCACAATATTACCAGTATCATCCATTTCAAATTGCCAAATAGTCTTTTCTATACCTTGTAATTGTATTTCAAAGTCTTGTATTGCTATCACTTTATAAGGATTAACTTGTATTAATTCTACTGAGCCTTTAACTGGATTAGGTTCATCTCGTTTTCTATAAGAGTGTATATTAACAACATACCAACCTTCTACTGTTCCTCGTAAAGCAAGTATCTCTCTATTCAAAGCAACATACTTTATAGTACCATCGGGTTGTTTAATTCTATCATTTTTTCCGCCTAGGTCATCTCTATCCAAATGCATTAAACCATTATCTTTATTTCTAAATGATACTGTATTTTCTAATGGGTCTCTCATCCATAAATCTAGGTCATTAAATGATTTAGTATCCCAATTTAATATAATCAGAAAGTCTGCTTTAGATTCTATATCTTGTTTCTTTGCTACTGGATTAATTAACAGAAATGCCAACATAAACATAAAGGCTACGCCGATAACTATATTAAAAAGTAAATCTGTAAAAGCAGTAGGAGAAGCGTATCTGTTAAAGTTTATCAATTGTGCGCCCTATGTTTACTAATTGTAATTTAATACCCAATGAGCTTAATAGTCCCATTAATGTAGTATAAAGCGCTGCAGACATTCCTATAGACATTTGTGAAAGTGCTTTCTGCATAGAATTAATTGAAGTTACATCTATATTAATAAATGCTGTACCTAACATGATTATAAATCCTGCTACTGTACCTATAAGTCCTAACACTAAACAAGATTCAGCTATAAACCACCCAATATCAAAATCTTGGTGTAAATCTTTCTTTGGCTTATTTTGCTCTTTGATTATATTATAAATTCTCTGTCCTATCCAAACAGTTGTTAATAGAAATATAAGTAATATAAGGAAACTCAAACGTGTTGGATCTTTTTTTAAAAGAATTTCAAAAAATCCCAAATAATTGACTACGGATATTGCCACTCCACATGAGCATACAAACAACCACCATTTTAGCATTAAAGTTTTCATACTAATATTTATTAGTATACCGTTCTAACTGAATCACAAACTCCTAATTTTCTTGCTTCTTTTGCTGATAACCAAACATCTTCAGGTGGTAATAAAAACCTTCTAATTTTAGATTCTTCTTGACCAGTACATTTTTTATAATGTGATATCATTCTTTCTGAAACTAATTCATACTCTTTCATTTGGGCAAACAACTCATGTTCTTTTCCAAAAGCTCCCCAAGACCATTGATGTGATAAGATAGATGTATTAGGTGTTAAAATTCTATTAGTACCTGACATGAATATCATTAGTCCAGCTGAAGCTACCATACCCAAACCTACTGTATGAATAGGTATCTTTGATGCTTTCATAACATCTATTAAAGCAAAAGCAGCATTCATATCTCCACCTTCACTACATATCAAAAATTGTAATCGTTTTTGTTTTTTCCTTTCACAACTTTGTTTTAATATAAATTCAATAGCATCTTTACAAGTGGACATATCTATAGAGTCCATCATAATAAACATACCTGACTTGTATATATCAGCCTCTTGTGGCTGTCCTAAATCATCGTTCATAAAAGTCCTTTATTATATCTAAAAAGTTTTCTGCATCTAATACTACTAGTGGTCTTATACCATTCTTTTTAATCACTACTAACGGTTCATATATACCTTTGTTGCCATTAGCCTGTTCCCAAGCTGACCAAATATTCAATCGTTCTTGGTTCTTACACTCAACAGAATAAGGAAATTTATTACGAGCAGCCTTTGACATAATCAAATCTTCACCACCCGCTCCCATTGATCTAGACTCTATATCTTCTGGATCAATGTCAAGCTTCTCTATGAGAAGTTGCATAAACTTCTGTTGTAATCTACGTCCCTTCGCTTTGGCGCTTGACGTTTTCATCATCATATTCCCAATCAATTTCATTTACTGGTTCACCACAAAATGGACAAAATTCAGGCTCTATATCCATATCTGTTTGTAAATTATATTCTGCCCCACATTCTTCACATTCAAAATGGCGCCCTGTATCTTCCATTTTATGCCACCGATGTCAAATCAACTACTTCACAGCCACCATCTGCACTACAAGCTAATTCTTGACTACCAGCGGTCATATCTACAGATTCATATTCTGATAATTTTGTCCAATCTACATTCTTTGGCATCTTTTTTATTAATTCTGAATATTCTGCACTTGTACAATCTTGATAAGGAGCCTGTCTATAACTATGGTCTGCATACGGTAAAAATGATACCCCTGACATCTTATCAAAGTTTTCATATACCCATGCCCCTACTTCCATCCATTCATTTTCTTTAACTGTTACAGTAATGGATGGTTTATGTTCACACCAATTATCTTGATAAACTTTCCATAATTTAAGATGTTCAATTGCAGACATATCTCTCCTATATATACCATTCTTTGGACCCTTAATAGGAAATGAGAATACCCATGTATGATCTGGCTTGGTAACATCATCTTCTACAGGAAAACCTGCTTCATGCATCATCTTTGCAAGTGGGTCTTTCTTATCTGCACGAACAGTCCTAATATAATGTGGATTGTGCCGTGCATGAATACCAGATGCTGTATCTGTCAACTGTGATACTGTACCAGATGGCTTAACACAAGTGATAGCCGCAGATACATTGATATTTAATTTCTTTGCCCACTCTTTATTTATGTCTACTGCAATTTCTTTTAACGATTGTAATAGTTTTGGTAACCCAGTAGATTTTCCATTAGTCAATTTATTGTCCATAATACCAGTCATAGAAACTCCAAGGAGTCTTTCTTCTTCACAATTCTCAGTCCATTTTCGATTTAAATAACGAAAGTTTGTAAGAGTAGACTGCCAGGTCCCTAAGATTGTTGCAACTTTTACTTTCTCTTTTAATGTTTCTATAGTATCATTTTCACGAATAACAATTTCCGTAAGGTTACAAAATTCTCTATCCCGAAGAATTATCTCGGAACATGGATTGGTCCCAAACTCAAATTCTGAATCTCGTCTACCATTCTTAGCAGCCTGTGTCTTTACGGCTTGTCTATTAAACATACCACGTTCACCTGATTTGGACTCATACAATGACTTCCATTCTTCCATAAAGATGCCCATGTCAGGCTTCTCTGTATATGCAGCAGAGTTGTTTGCAAGAGCTCTCTGGACATTCGACTCCCACCATCTTCCTGACTTCGCTAAACGCATCCTATCGTCGGAAGTATTAGATAGACTAATAAGTGCAGACCTTCTAACTCCGCCCACTACAACGACTTCAGCAATCTTACAGCAGATGTCATGTGCCTCTAACGAGGTAATTTTACGACCTGCAGCATTTCTAAATATGTTTACACAAAAATGAAATAAATCTTCTAGAGGTTCTGGTCCAGATGCACGACCTCCAAATGTCTTTAACGGTGAGCCTGCAGGTCTTATTCGTGATAAGTTCCATTTAGGCACTTGGCCTGCGGCTAAAAGATATACCAATTCTCGGAGAGCTTTTGCCCATCCAAGTTTAGAATCTGATACCATAACAACAGTATCAGTATCATAAAATTCTTCATTAATAATAGGTAAATGGTTTACATACTGGCGCTCTACACTAAACCCTACACCAGTACCATTCATCAATACATATAACAACTCATCAAAAGAACGGAGGCTATCTATAACAATATAACTACAGTTATACCCAGAAACATTTTCTCTCCTGAGTGCCTCACCAGCCGTCATCAAACAACGCATTGACGGCATTACTTTTAAATCTAACACTGCCTGTTTTAAAGGTTCTATAATTTTAGGAGTTGCATTAAAATCACACTGTTCTTTCAAGTGTTCTTTAAAAAAATCAAAATACCTATTTACTGTTTCTTCCCACGTTTCTCGTCTATTATCTTCATATCTATATCTTGAATATCTGCTTAAATGTATATATTGCTGGTACTCTGTCGGTAAGCTCATTGCAACTCCTAAATGCGTTTCCAAGCTGACAATTTAGCTTTCGCTGTCAACCCGGAGAATGTGTTATTGTTAATTATTTCTTGTACGTCTTTATGACCGGCAAGTACCATGTCATTAATATCTTTCTGTGTTACTGTATCAGGCCAAATCACTAGTGCATGATGATTGTCAATTAATTTTTCCATTCTTTTTATAATCTCTCTTGACCTTGGCTCATTGTCCATTACTATTGTCATACCTTCCCCGGAAAAAGGAAGATGCTCAAAATCTGCACCGGCTACAGCAATACAATTATCAACAAATAGAGAATCTATAGGACCCTCAACCACATAAAAACGCCGAGACAAATCCACCCGATCCAAGCCAAAAATCTTTGGCTTGTCATCAAACTTTATTGTAAGGTATTTCGGAGTTTCTTTACCAAAGGCTCGACCTTGAGCTGCAAACACTTCGCCGGATTCATCACGAAATGGTATGACCAAACGTGGGTGGTCTTGTTTACTGGATAACTTTGCCCAACTGAAAAATTTGGAACAAAGAAATAGGTCATTATAAAACTCCTCTGGGATTTGTCTAGACTCTACAAACTGTCTTGCTGGATGACTACCGTTAAGTTTATTTATCGGAGTTAAATTCTCTAGCTTAGGATCTATTTTTTTAAATTTTGGAACTTCAAATTCAAACTTTGGAGGTTCTGTTTTTGGTGCATCTGACTTATAACGCTCGAGAACATAATCCTGATATAATTCGGAATCAATGTATTGTATTACTTTTGCTAAATTAGTTCCAACGCCACAGTTATGACATTTATAGAAAAAATCATTCTTTTTTCTGTAAAAATATCCACGAGCTTTATTGCGATGTTTCTGGGAATCACCACAATACGGGCATCGAAAATTGAATAGATTGTCCCGGACCTTTTTAAACTTCTCAAGTCTCGGCGACAATAGCATAATATATTTTAAATCAATGTGCACCATCTACATTATTATAACATGAAAATTTTATTTAGTCAACTTCTATTCCTAATATTTTATCTAATTTCTTGTCTGATTTTGGTTTAGAAAAATCTTGTTTAGATTCTAAATATTTTTGTCTAGCTTTATGATATTTTTTAGAATCTAAAAAATTCTGTAATCCAGAATCATATAGACATTTAACATCTTTCATAATATCTTTATAAAACATATATATTCTCAATTTATACTTTCTTTTTATCAAACCACTTATCTATAGATTTTTTACCAACGTAAATTAATGCTACCAATAATAAAACTATAAACGCATCACCATACCATGGTAAATCTGTATCTAAATTCACACCACCTACACTTAATCCTGTATCAGGTGCTGTTTGTTGTACAGTAACACTATTGTCATCGGTATTAACTGTAATTGTTTTACCATCAGCCATTAGTGGTCTGCTTTCTTTTCCTTCTCAAAGGTTAATATTTTCTTAACAACTATTAATCCTTCGTGATTTGGTCCGAGTTCTACTTCATGTTTCTCACAAGCAAATCGTGTTCTACCTGTATAAGAATCTTTCCAACCGTTCCGTTTTAGATTTCGTTTCATTTTTAGACAACCACCCATGCCCATTTCTACCCATTGACCGGCACTGTTTTCGTGGTGTCCCATCCATTCTTTTGGTACATCATTAATATATAATACCAAAACCATTAATGTTGCTATTGTTACACTCATTGTTTATTTCCTCCGTTGGCCTTGAGCGATGCAAGCTGATCTCTCATAGCTTCTAATCTTTCTTCTAAAGAACTAATACGTTTCTCATAGAATTGTAAAGTTAAAGCCTGTTGTTGGTCATGCGGAGCTTTACCTGTATCTATTTCATCTGATAACTTCTCAAACTCACCAGCTAAATGTTCTATTAGCATAAATTGTTCTGAATCGGCAGGGAGAGAACCTAAGTCACCTCTCGGCCATTTGATTCTAAATTCTGTATTTTTTACTAGGTCTGATTGAACTAAAATCGCTTGAGTTTCAAGTTTATTCAGTCGTTCAATAATACCAAAGTAAGCCCACACTCCAAGGGCAACAGCAACAACCAATGAGATTAAGTTTCTCACTGGCATTGCAAATCTAGTTTGGTCGTTTAATTGGTGTGTGTCATGTTTTTCTGCCATAATTACTCATGCTTTCTTTCTACACTCCATGTCTTTGCTCATTTCACAAACAATGTCACTCGCTGTTCTTACGAACAGGAAAGGTAATATAGCATGAATAAATACAATAAAAAATAATACTAAAAAGGTGAAAGCAAATCTTGATGCATTAAACATATGCATAAGATAGCTCTCACCGACACTTCTTGGGTGTTCTGTAAATATATTTTTCATAGAACTATTTATATTAGTTGGCTATTAAAAAGAATATTTATACCGTAGCATCAAGGTATTATCATCACTGTATTCATTCTCATAGCGTTCCAAGTTTAAAGACAACTTTGAT
>PCAX01000069.1 GCA_002730795.1 Chloroflexota bacterium | reverse complement strand
GTATTAACCCTTGTACCGTTTTTGAAAATGGTATCGGGACTTAATTTAAAAACGCCTATTTCTGTTTCCACAGTTTTACCATTGACGACACCTGGGACAAATTCACAGGGGCCAAGAAGACTAGCTACTTCTTCAGAAACAGGAGACTGGTAAACTTCTTGAGGGGTACCAATCTGCTTAATTGAACCTCTCCCCATAATCGCAACTCTGTCCGAATGAGCAAGAGCTTCTTCTCCATCATGGGTCACCAATATTGTTGTAGCTCCCGTTTGTTTGACTATCCGTTTCACGTACTTTCTAAGATCATCTCGTAGAGGTAGATCCAAATTACTGTAAGGTTCATCCAATAGCAGTGCTAGCGGATTAGGTGCAAGTGCTCTGGCTATAGCAACCCTCTGTTGTTCTCCGCCAGATATTTCATTTACATAACGATTAGCATGTAATTTAATATCAGCCAACTCAAGAATATCGAGCACTCTTCTAGTGCGTTCATTTGAATTTAATGTTCTAAGCCCAAAACCTACATTTTCAAAAACAGTCATATGCGGAAATAGGGCATAATCCTGAAACACTAATCCTACCCTGCGTTTATCCGGAGGTGAATGAACAAATGAGGAACTAGCGAGTTGGCCACCCACCCGAACGTATCCTGAATTAATCCTTTCTAATCCCGCAATAGCCCTTAATATAGTAGTCTTTCCGACTCCACTTTTTCCCAAGACCGTAACGAATTCTCCCGAACGAACCATCAAATTAAAAGATGCTAAAATATTTTCGGTAGATCCTTTGTAGGCACAGTACACGCTGTCCATATGTATAACCCCAGTTTCTTCGGATTGGGGATCTAGATCAGGTTGAAGGACGGAGTTAATATTTTTGCGCCAAAAAAGTTTCATTAGAAATTATTAGATAAAAAGTGAACTTCTGTCCTTACCACTCATTTTTATGTTTAACAAAATTAGCGGTACCCCACTGGCACATATCAGAACAAGAGATCCTACCGCTACATTGGTTAAATAAGCGTCATTAAATGACATCCAAATCGATGTAGCCAAAGTGTCAAATCCATTGGGACTTAAAATTAGTGTAGCGGGTAATTCTTTCATAACCACTAAAAAAACGATCGCAGACCCCATAAAAATTCCAGATTTAATTTGTGGAAAGGTAATAGAAATAAAAGAACGCAGTCCCGAGTGCCCAAGTGATGCTGCTGCTTCATTAGTTTTAGGAGAAAGTTGAAGTAGAGCCGATTTAATTGCTCCTCCAGCAATAGGCAAGCTAAGAATTACATACCCGAATATCATTAGCCATAAAGTTTGATAAACAGGGTAAATATAGTTAATACCTATAAACACCAGAGATAATGCTACCACTATTCCGGGTAATCCAAACCCTAGGTATGTAACACGCTCTAAAATCTTAGTTGAAAATCCTGATGTACCCACAGTAACTAATGAAATCGGTAGTGCAAGTAATCCAGTTACAATCGCTGCAACGAAACTGACAAAAACAGTATTTTTTAGGGGTTCAAGCACTTGTTGTAAATTTTGTTCATTCGCAATTCCTTGAACAAGCCACGCCAATAATACCGATATCGGACCAAAAACTCCCAAAATCACAGGGATTAATATTGCACAGGGGAGAACGTATTTCCAATGACCCAAGGGCAACAACGTTTGTTTACGAATCACCCCACCAGTGACATTATAGTAAACGCGGTTTTTCAGCAAACCTCCTTCGATAACCAAAATCAGTACTATCACCAAAGTCAAAACCGTTGAAAGGGCATATGCAATATTTCTATCAATTGCTGACTCAAATTGAAGCATTATTACAGAAGTAAAAGTTTGGTATTGAAGCATTGATACTGCTCCATAATCACTTAAGGTATAGAGTGCTACAAGAAGCCCACTAGCAACAACAGCAGGACGAAGCAATGGAAATGTCACTATTCTGAACGTTCGTATGGATCCATAACCCATAACTCGGGCAGCATCTTCTAATGATGGATCCATTTTTTTTAGAGCCGATCGAACAATCAAATAAACGTATGGATAGGTTAGCAGGACTAAAACAATAGTTGCACCTATTAGACCATTCAAATTCATTAATTTCTCTACGCCAAAAGGAGACAAGACTTTCTGTAACAAACCTCGCGGGGAAAATATTTCCAAAAAGGTCATAGCTCCAATATAGCTCGGCATAATAAGAGGCAAAATAACCATTACTGAATAAATTTTTGATCCGGCTAAATCAGTTCTGGTGATTACCCAGGCAATAGAAACACCAACAATAATGGATATTAATGTCACTAAAAACACTAGCGTAAAAGTCCGGAACAAAATCCAAAATAATCCAGCTTTGTTTAGTAAATCTAGTACTTCTGTATAGGAATTTACTGATCTTATTACGAGATAAATAATGGGAAGTGCAACAGTAGAAGCAATAATAATTCCTAGAATTATCAAAAACTTTGAAGATATAGTACGGAAAATTAATTTAAATAAATTACTTAGCTTATAACTTATGCTCATAAATTATTCCGTGCCGATAAATCTAACATCAAAACGAATTGAGGATTTTCCGCGCCTATCTTTATCAGTCGAACAAAGTTTTTAACTGCCCTGATTATCATTACAGATTAATACACCTATAATACAAATATATCTTCCATACCCAAAAAAACATAGCATATGTGTTCTGTGGTGAAGATATTAATTTGTCGACAGATTGGAAAAATCCAAAAATTCTATATTATTAAAATCTTATGAATTAGTTATTACACTAAAATAAGTAAACACGGAGCGTAACAAAATAAAGAATGAAATTTTTTGAAGTTTTAATATTCTTCCTAGTTGTAACTCTCACGTTATCCGCATTTATAACGTGTTCAAACCAACAAACAACACCCAAAAATGGAATCGGAGAAATTTCGGTCCCATCCCCAACAGCTAAAGCATTTAATGCCATTCAACCAAAAAAGCACCCCACTCCTTATCCAACTATTACGCCAGTACCAACACCTACCTCTACCCCGGTAGTCACACCAACCCAGGAAATTGAAAAAAAACTCGTCCCTCTCCCAACTCCCACTGTAACACCAACGCCAGGACCACCATCATCATACGTTGATGAAATGGCAAAACTAATATATGAAGATGGTATAGAGGCTAACCAACTGCGTCTCACTTCCGTTAGTAGGAAAATGTGGATAAATAAATCCATGAATTGTCCGATACCTGGAATTTATTACGAACCCTTTGTCAGCCCAGATTATGGATATATATACACCATTGGAAGTGACGATCTGGAATGGGTATACCACGCTGATTCATCAGGAAATCTAACCATAAATTGTACAAAAGTAAATCAGTCAAAGGATAAAAAGCTAAATATATTCAACGCATACTCACTTGAAAAGACAAACGAAATTTACCTTTACAGACGGAATCAAACAAACGACTTCTCCTTGATAGCTGAAATAACAGACAAAAACGATATAAGCACATTTTTGAAATACCTAGATATTTTTATTCCTATCACAAAAACTTCAAATTGTAAGACTTTTTTCCAAATATCATTCTCCACTGATTCGGGAAATAAAAGTTTTGAATGGTTATGTGAAGAAAACAAAAATATAATCAGGGGAGAAGGTTTAGATTGGGACGGAATGGATGGTACAGCCCCAAAACAATTGGGCAATATAATTGGAAAATATTTAATTGGTAACCCGATGCCGATTGTCCCAGGTATGTAAATAATCAATGACTCTCCAATTAGGTAAATTACCAAATAAACTCCTAAAAAAACTATTGGAAAAATTAACAATTGCTGATCCTCGAGTTTTACAGGGTCCTGGAATAGGAGAGGATACAGCGCACATTTCTTTCGGTAACAAAACTTTAATTGTAAAAAGTGACCCCATAACTTTTGCAACCGACAATCTAGGTTGGTATGCGCTCAATGTAAATGCAAACGACATTGCTACTTCGGGCGCTGTACCAAAATGGTTCACAGCGACGATTTTATTACCTGAAGGAGTAACGGAAGAATATGTAGAGGATTTATTCGGACAATTGGAGACCGCTGCCCGAGAACTCAATGTGTCTTTGATCGGGGGACATACAGAAGTAACATTAGGATTAGATCACCCAATTATTTGTGGTACCATTTTTGGAGAAATTCATGCTTCAAAAGCTTTGACCACCTCTGGAGCCAAAGAAGGGGATGCCGTTTTGATGTATGGATTTGGTGGTATAGAGGGAACAGCTATACTAGCTTCGGAAGTTGAACCCCAATTGATAAAATTAGGAATGTCAAAAGAAAAAGTTAAAAAAGCTAAAGGGTTGTTAGTACGTCCGGGAATTTCTATAGTGAAACCAGCCCTTGCAGCAGCAGCAACTGGACTGGTTACTTCAATGCATGATGCCACCGAAGGAGGAATATCCACTGCCTTAAATGAATTATGCATGGCTTCAGGTAATGGGATATCAATAGAAAAGGGTAGAATCCCTTTCCTTGACGAAACAACCGAAATATGCGATCTTTTAGAAATAGATTCATTAGGACTTATATCATCGGGTGCTTTACTTATGACGACGGATAAAAAAAATATTGCTACGGTCATAGGTGTTCTTGAAAAGGATGGGTTTGCGTCCACTTGCATAGGAAAAATCACTAAATCTCCAAAAATATCTTTTGACGACCCGAGCGAACTTTCTGTACCTATACCAAGTTTTCAAAAAGATGAATTGGTCAGATTCTTTGAGAATATAAGACGAAAATAACTGTGTACTACGTTAGAATTTTCCTGTCTATATGATTCAAACAACCAAAATACATCAACCTTCAGACAAGTTTATACAAACTTTGGGCGACTATATGACACCATCAAGTGTAAAAAATGTGACTGAAGCTTACGAATTCGCCAGATTATCTCACGGCGAACAAAAAAGAATGTCAGGAGAACCTTACATCGTTCACCCTGTTGCTACAGCCCAACATCTTGCTGAAATGAGGTTAGATTCAACTACTATAATAGCCGCTTTACTCCACGATGTTATGGAAGATTGTAACGTTTCATATGACACGTTAAAGAACAAATTCGGAAATGAAGTCGCTCGTTTGGTGGATGGAGCCACTAAACTGAAACATCTCGACGGGTTGACTAATCGAAGTCAAATGGCTAAACAACGCCAAAATCCTGAAAATAGGCGCTCGGCTAATCTACGAAAAATGTTGGTCGCAATGGCACAAGATGTCAGGGTTATCTTAATCAAACTTTCGGATCGATTACATAATATGCAAACCCTAAAATACCTTCCTGAAAACCGGAGGAAACGTATTGCTAGAGAGACATTGGATATTCACGCCCCTTTGGCACATCGGTTGGGAATGAATGATATTAAATGGCAATTGGAGGATGAATCATTTAGGTACTTAATGCCTGATGAATATAAAGCAGTTTCAAAGCTTGTCGCAAGAAAACGGGGAGAACGTGAAC
The DNA here is from genome assembly GCA_002730795.1 of Chloroflexota bacterium. GTDB lineage: Bacteria > Chloroflexota > Dehalococcoidia > Lucifugimonadales > Lucifugimonadaceae. The sequence continues at coordinate 5,135 of PCAX01000069.1, read as the reverse complement.
AATACGTGAATGCTCTCGTAAAAACCATAAAATCGGAACTAGATAAATCGATAATTGAATCTACAGTATACGGAAGAGCCAAACATTTATACAGTATTTACGATAAATTAAATCGTTATCAAAAAATGGGCAAAAAATTTGATGAAATTCATGATTTAATCGCTATTAGAATTTTAACTGAAAAAATTGATGAATGTTACGGGGCCCTAGGGGTGGTGCACACTAAATGGCGACCTGTTAATGGTGAATTTGATGATTATATCGCCAACCCAAAAGAAAATATGTACCAATCACTGCATACTTCAGTAATGGGCCCAGGAAACTTCCCACTTGAAGTTCAAATACGTACAAAAAATATGGATAAAATAGCCCAAGAAGGCGTGGCTTCACATTGGTCTTATAAAGAAAATGAAGTAGGCGCACCAAATTCTGAAGGTTTTGAGCAACAGATGACTTGGCTTCGTCGTATTTTGGAATGGCAACAAGAACTTTCAGGTGACGAAGAATACCTAACATCGGTAAAAACAGATTTACTCGGTGATCAAATTTTTTCATATACCCCAAAAGGTGATGTAATTGATTTACCCATTGGAGCAACACCATTGGATTTTGCCTACAGGATTCATACAGAATTAGGTCACAATACATCTGGTGCACAGATAAATGGCAAGATGGTTGCATTAAATACACTACTTCAAAATGGAGACGTAGTCGAAATTAAAAAATCACATAAAGCAAAGGGCCCGAATTTGGATTGGTTAAATCCCAACTTACATTATCTATCATCAGCTGGGGCTCAATCCAAAGTAAGGCAATGGTTTAGGAAACAAGATAAAAAAGCGATGATTCGACAGGGGAGAAATATTTTACAAAAGGAACTAATGCGCCTTGGTATTGAATCAAGTGAGCCGTTCATAGCATCAGAACTGGGATTGAGCTCAGTCACCGAACTACTGGAACAGTTAGGTTCAGCGCAAATGCCAGTGAGTAGAATCGCTGAATCGATCGATTTCAACGAAACTAACAAAAAACTAGACAATAGAACTTTCAGAACTGTAACTGAATCTAAATCAAAAGGATTGGTGGTAATGGGCGAACCAGATACACTAACTCGCTTTGCACAGTGTTGCAGCCCATTACAGGGGGATGACATTATTGGATATTTAACTCGAGGTAGAGGGGTAACGGTTCACAGAATATCGTGTAATAACACACCTTATACCATTTCACCTGAAAAAGTTATAGAAGTTAATTGGGGACAACGTGCCACTACCTATCCAGCCCGCTTGACCCTAAACGCCTACGATAGGATAGGTTTAATTAGAGATATAACTGAAGTAGTTTCCTCTGAAGGAATTAATATCCACCGAGTATCATCGAGGGAGGACGAAGGTTCGAATGCCGTTACAATTGCCCTCACTGTTTATATAGTAGGAGTAGAGCAACTGAGTACGTTGTTCTCAAAATTGGAAGCCATACCAGGTGTAGGATCAGTAATTAGAATAAACGAATGAATCAAACACTATTAATCTGATTCAAATTTTGGATATAATTAACTCTGAAAGAAGAGGGACAACATAAATGCCCGCAGATAAAACACTCCGGTCGCAAAAGCGACGAGCTAGGAATAACAAAATATTCAGAAGTTTCACAAAATCAAGGATTAGGCAAGCCTCTGAAACGATAATTGAGAATCATTCATCAGAAGATTCGGTTAAATCGTTGAAGTCAGCCATCTCTGCCTTGGACCGTGCAGTGACGAAGGGAATTATTCACCGAAACGCAGCTGCTCGAAAAAAATCTAGATTAAGTCGACATTTCAATTCATCCGTAAAATAGAATTGGATAACAATCGTGCCAATCAACTCTGAGCACAAGTCCAACCCTTCCATTTCAAGCGATTCCGAGGGTCATTTATCTGTTTACAATTGGCAAATTATCCACCCATTTCAAAATGTTAAAAACAGAGTTGCGGTTGAGATTATGCCTTGGCGCGGATTACTTTCACGATGGAGATTCGTCTTGCCATCAGACTATAATGGTGTAGTCGAATGGGGAATAACTAAACCTGGAGAGCATGTGGTTCAGAAAGGTGTTTTACGGCCAGTAGAATATGGTCCAACTCAGCTGGTAAATGGCCCAGAGGTTGTTTGGTTCGGGGGTCATAAACCTTTATCGCAAACATTAGCTGCAATAATAGTTTTTAAACATCCGGCACCACATTATTTAGCTTTTGGTATTGCCGATCAACCTGGGGGACCTCCTTTGTCACTAGAGGGTATTTCTTTCGTTAGTGATAATACCCATCTTCATTCAGATGAAATTGAAAATTAGAAGTCTCCCTCAAAATATGGCGTTTAATCCTTCCGTCGATATCATAAACTTTGTTTACAATTTACCATCAGATCTGCTATCCATCCGTTGACGAGAATGGGTCAATAAAAAAACTACATGCATTGACAATTTTTTTTGACAATCGGTAGACAAAGCTGTTATTTTCAAAAACAGATGAGGAAAAAATTGTTATGTCATTAACAGAACGCCAAAAGAAAATAATTACCTTCATAGAAAATTGGTTCTCCGAATATGAATACGCTCCAAGTATTCGTGATATACAAATAGGCTGTCAAATTAGCTCTACTTCAGTCGTCCAATACAATCTAGACAAATTGAAATCACTCGGTATGATAAAAAGCGATTCGGAAGTTTCCCGTAGTCTGACCCTTTTATCAAATAGAAATATAAGTAAATATAATTATTTACCCACGGATAATGAAACTGTAGCAGTACCTATGCTTGGAACAATCGCAGCCGGATCTCCTTTCCCATTACCTGAGGAAGATTCTTGGTCGGACATCGCTGGCAAGGATTTTATTGATTTACCACAATCAATCGTAGGTAGAGGAGATGAAATTTATGCTCTAAAAATTAAAGGTGAATCCATGATCGATGCACTAATTTCCGACGGTGACACATTAATTATGCAACACACAAAAACAGTCCTTAACGGGCAGATGGCCGCTGTGAAAATAAAATCTGAAAACACTACAACTCTAAAACATTACTATAATCAAGGGAAATTAACGCGACTCGAGCCAGCAAATTCGCAAATCCCTCCTATTCTTTTGGACTCAACCGACGTTGAAATAATAGGAAGAGTAATGGCCATATGGCGATTACTGTCTTAACGATTAATATTTTCTTCATTATATAATGTAAATCATAAACATTTTGAATGGAGAACATGAATGGGATTCTTACGATCCATAGGTCCTTTGGAAATTATCCTCATATTAGTGATAGTATTGATAGTTTTTGGTGTCGGCAAACTCCCCGAAATAGGATCAGGAGTTGGTAAAGCGATCAAGGAGTTTAGGAGTTCAGTAAATCCTGATAAAGACACTGAAACCAAGGAAAAGTCGTCTAAATAATTTTAACAAAATTAGGAAAGTCAATTTACTCACTTTTACGCCTTTTAGCCTGAGATCGTTCGGATAATTTTACAAGTATCAGCCCGAGTTCGAATAAAAAAATCGCGGGCAAAGCGGCAATTGTCTGTGTAACCGGATCGAACGTGGGAGTTACAATTGCGCCAAGAATAAAACCAAAAAGAATGTTCCATCGTCTTTGTTTCGAAACCCAACGCGATTTCAATAAACCTGCTTTAGATAGCAAAAACATACCAATTGGAATCTCGAAAATTATTCCCATCCAAAATACCAACGAAGATATGAGCGAAATATAAGAACCAATTCTGGGAGTTGGTGTAGCTATATCGCCTCCAAATTCAAATAAGAAATATAAGGCTGGTGGTATAAGGATAAAATATCCAAACGCAACACCTAAAAAAAATAAAATTGTTCCACTGGGTATTAAAGCATAGATATATTTTCGTTCAGTACTAGTAAGGCCCGGTCTCAAAAACATAACCAATTCGAACATCATGTAAGGAAATGAAGTTCCAAATCCAATCAATACGGACAATTTTGCGGTAGCAGACCAACCTTCAAACACGTCCAAAAAAACTAATCGGGCAGGCATGTCTGGGTAAATACTTGTCAAAGCATCAATCGCGGGTTTTTGGGCAAATTTCGAAATTGGCTGGTAAAAAATAAAAGCTAGTATCGTTGTTATCAGTAAGACGATTCCTATCCTGATTATTCTTTTTTTTATCTCCGAAAAATGAAACAGGATTGGTACAGCATCATCACTCTTCATCTTCAACCCTTTCTTGTGATTGAGTTTTTGGAAGGATCAGCGACTCGGAGTCTTTTTTTTTATCATCAGTGAAATCCTTACCCATTTCATTACTTTGTTTACGTCCCACGGAGTTTACCTTATCGTGCGCCACTGGTAGGCCTTTTTGTGCCCCTTCAAAATCATCATCAACTGCTTCCAACAACACATTAGTCAAATCATTCTTTTGTCTTCTTAATTCAGTCATTAAATTACGAAATGATCTTATTCCTTGAATTAACCTAGTTGGGCCAACAACTGTTACGCCAATTATCGTAATTAACAATATTTCCAATCCCCCAATACCAAAAAAGTTCAATTTTTCAATTCCTTTGCACTTAATTCAGACCGACATGTGGTGCTACATTCTAGAGTATTAATCTTCCTGCTTAAACACGAAAAAACTGATTGTATTTCGCAAAGAGGTAGACCTATTACATTCAAATAGCACCCTACATAAGAATCTACTGGTAAAAAGGGCTTATCCTGAATACCATAAGAACCTGCACGATCAAACGGTAGCCCCGTCTGTATATAATCATCTATTTCCACGGTGGAGTATTGTCTAAAATTCACAATGGTTGATTTCGTGAAGCTGAAAACTTTATTGCCCTCTAAAACAACCACACCAGTAGTCACCGTGTGGGTGTTTCCTCTTAGTTTGAGTAAAATTTGTTTTGCTTCAAAAGCATTCTTTGGTTTTCCGAAAACCATATTGTTAAACACAACAGTCGTATCTGCTGTTATCACTAGTTCATTAGGTTTTAGTTTCTTATTAATCCTGTAGCAATGTAATTTCCACAAAGCTAATTTCCTGGAATAGTCCTTAAAATTCTTTTCCGCTATAAATATGTCTTCTTCGTCAACATTCAGTAAAACTTTAACGGGATTTGTTCCAG
>PCAX01000068.1 GCA_002730795.1 Chloroflexota bacterium | reverse complement strand
GTATTTTGACTCCCTCCATTTTGACATAAAGTCAGGGTTTACAGCCGTCAAATTCCACCAGGCAGTAAGAGACACTTCGGAACTGGTTTCCATATTCACTCTTCTTATCGCTAAATCTAGCGGCGGCATATTTGAACCATGCCCATTTATTACAATGATTTTTTTGAACCCATGATAAGCAACCGATTTTAAAACGTCAACAACATATCTAATAAAGGTCTCATGGTGAATAGTCACAGAACCAGGGAAATCCATTACGTGGGTGGTATAACCATAAGGGATTTCAGGCATAAAAAGTAAACGGCTTGGATGGCGTTTACATGCTTCCTTAGATATCTCTGTGGCAGTCCACCTATCCATCTTTATTGGCAAATGTGGTCCATGTTGTTCAATGGTCCCAATAGGTAAAACTGGAATTAGTTTATTTTCAACTGCCTGGTTAACTTCATCCCAAGTAAGGTCTTCATACTTCCATTTTCCATTTATTGACATTTTCTCCTCCATTTTAAACAATTTTTTACTATATATTAAGATAATTATGCAAAATACATTCGCAAAAGTAGATGCCACAATAACCTACTGCGTTCCTTGAGGATACCACGGCTTGGCCCTTTGGGTCGGAGGAGAAATATTCGCGGCAGGCGGTTCCAAAGTCGCAATAAACCTAGTCCCCGGATCGGGCGGGGTCTTCCTTGTTACTCTGAATGGAGAAAAGGTCTACGATAAAAGTACTGAAGATAGATATCCGGTACTTCCAGATATAAAAACTATAAAAGACAAAGTCGCTTCCTTAATCACGTAAAAACAATAATCTAAACATGTCTCAAACTTACTACGATTCTATTGTGATAGACGGATTGGATACCTCCAACTGGGATGATCCTAGCGTCTATGACAATCTTGTCAAAGGTGGGGTTACAGCCATTAACGCCACTATTTCCATATGGGACGATTTCGAAACCACAATGGACAATATTGCCCACTGGAACCAAAGGTTCGAAATTTTCGCTGACAAAATAATAAAAGTCAGATCTATTGAAGATATATACCGAGCAAAAAAAGAAAAAAAATGTGGTGTGATCTTCGGCTGGCAAAACAGTTCGGCTATAGGAGCTAATTTAGAAAGACTATCAGTTTTTAACGATCTCGGAGTAAAAATCATTCAAATAACCTACAATGAGCGGAATTTAGTAGGAAATGGTTGCTACGAAACCAACGATGAAGGCCTTAGCAATTTTGGCCGCGAATTTGTTTCGGAAATGAACAAACTTGGTATATTGATTGATTTATCTCACGTGGGTCAAAAAACATCGTTCGATACAATTGAACTATCATCTCAACCTGTATCAATCACCCACTCTAATTCCCTCAGCATGGACAATCATCCACGTAATAAACCTGATGAAATGATAGTAGAACTGGCAAAAAGAGGCGGTGTTATAGGGTCGAACGCCTTTCCAATGTTTTTGCCTGATGGATATGCGTCTACAATCGATAATTACTTGGATCGAATAGATTATTTAGTTGACCTCGTTGGCCCAAATCACGTTGCGATCGGAACAGATTTTTGCCAAAGTCAAACAAAAAACTGGTTCGAATGGTTGTTTTCATCTCAGGGGACGATCAAGTCACGTAAAACAATCGAGGTTCCACAACCATACAAACATTTAATAGGGTTGGAAAACTCATCCAAATTCGTTAACGTTGCGAACGGCCTGCAAAATCGAGGATATGACTGGAAAGACATAAAAAAAATAATTGGTGGAAACTGGTTAAGCTTATTTAAAAAAGTGTGGTGATCTAAAAGTTCTCAAGTCAGAACCTATCAACCCTAAACATGTTTATATCGTGTTTAGTTTTGCCGTATGTAACCAAATCTGCCATTATTTCCCCAACAACACTTGAAAATTTAAAACCGTGACCAGAAAAACCGGCAGCCAGAAATACATTACCGTATCCAGGAACCCTATCCAGAATAAAATGTTCATCCGAGGTATTTGTAAACATACAGGACTTCAACGAAATTACGTCGCCATTTGCTTTTGGAAAATAATTTGAAACAGCTGAACGCAAAATTAATTCATCCTCCACAGTAATTTCAGATTTTTCAAAATCAGGATCAACTATTTGTCCCAAATGATGGTAACGCCCTACTTTAAATCCTGGCGTCCCAGTTATTGGGAAACCATAATATCTGCCTTCTTCAAATTTAGCGTTAAATACGGGAAATAACTCTGGCTTAAACACGTTATCATTTTCAGGAGTGAACCATCCAACAACTTGCCGTTCTACATTCAGAATTTCCGACGTATCAGATAACAAATTTTGAGTCCATGCTCCAGACGTAAAGACAATCTTGTCAGCACGATAAACATCTTTGTCGGTGGTGACAATTACTTTTCCACGTTCGCTCTTCCAACTTTTAACCCGCTCATTTACTTTTACGTCTGCACCCATCATTATCGCCATATTTTTATAAGCTTCAACGCATTTTTCAGGAAATAAAAAACCTCCATCCGGTTGATATAATCCGTAATAATCAGAAGGCAATTCATACCCCGGAAACCTAGAAGAAATTTCCTTCGCATCAAGAACTTCGTGAACAATATTATGAGTAAGGCATGATGTGAGAGATCCTTTGAAAACTGATCCATCGATCCGATCAATATCAAGTGAACCGGTAATACACAGTAATTCCGCCTTTACCTGATTCTGCAGTAAAAACCACAGTTCATAAGCACGTTTCAAAAGAGGAACATATGATGGATCTTCATAATAAGCGAGCCTGATGATCCTACTCTCTCCATGGTAAGACCCAAGCTCATGAGGTATGCCGAATTGTTCTATGCCAAGAACTTTTTTCCTTCGTTGAGCCAAATGATACAACGTGGAACTGCCCATAGATCCGATTCCAACGACTATTGCATCAAAGTCACTCAATTAAAACGCTCAGAAAACTCAATAAGCTTGTACCTAACAAAACGGAGAGTGATATCAGGTTGCTATAGCCATTCCTGGCAACCCCACACCGGATCCTTGAGACAAAACCAATTCATCTATTTCTCTTTTGGTAGTTTCTGGCAAAATCCAATCTCCTAACAGGTTTTCTGACACATGGGGCACCTTGGTAGACCCTACCAGGGCCACAGAAACAGCAGGATTAGAAAGAACCCATGATATTGCTAATTGTGAAACCGTCTTACCATGTTCAGAGGCAATCCCTTTTAATTTTTCTACGACTGCAACATTTGCCGTCAAATTTTCATCTCCCCAAGATGAAATCCCGAAATTGGCGCCTGATGCCCGCCAATCGTCATCCTCAAAAGTCTTATCAGCCGGCCACGATCCAGATAAAAGGCCATGAGCTAGGGACCCATAAGCCATGATTCCCATTTTGTTTTCAACAACAGACGGAATCACCTCACGTTCGGGACGCCGATCGAAAATATGATAACCAATCTGATTCGTTATTATAGAACTTGTCTTACGGCATTCATCCATCATATCGACCGAGAAATTCGAAACGCCGGTATAACGTAATTTTCCTGCTGTTTTAGCATCTTCTAAAACTTGCATAGGTTCAGAAAAAGGTCTTTCTTTATCAGGCCAATGGATCAAAAAAAGATCGATATAATCGGTTTGAAGGCGTTCCAAACTTTCATCTATTGACTCAGATAATCTTTTTGGATCTGAATTAGAAAATGTTGCCGCCCGTCTGTCAGGATTCCCTCGGTCCCACTCTCTGGCCCCTTTAGTCACTAAAATTATATCTTTACGAAAGTCCTTTATAGCCTTACCCATAAGTTTTTCACCGTAACCCCAGCCATATATTGCTGCCGTGTCAAATAACGTAACACCGTTTTCATAAGCAGTACGGGCTGCTGATATAGCTTCATTGTCATCAAATGAACCATACATACCCCTGCCCATCGGCCAACCGCCGTATCCTATAACAGATGTCTGTAAATCACTATTTCCAAATTTTCTTTGTCGCAATTAAAATCTCTCTCACAAAAATTTTTTCTCTGGATAAGTGTAAATCGTAAAAGCGTATTGTGGTCACCCTATACGGTATTAAATTAGAAAAAATTATCTCTGGATTTAATAAGAGTCAATAAGTTTAAATAATATATCTATTGGATTCGCCAACTAGTTTATTGATTCACAAAGGAGTTTCAAATTATTCAACCCTAAAATCCTTTTTATAGTTTGTTTGGAATATCCTGATTTGATAAATCCATCAGTCAAATAAGGTAGCTTCGAAATATCCTCAAGGCCGATCGGAAACGTGGACGCTCCATCATAATCCGTGCCTATCCCAACGTGCTCTGCTCCTACAAGATTTATGGCGTGGTTAAAATGCTCTATAAGGTTTGAACATTTTGGGCTAATTCCTCCGGATTTACCTATTAACATTTCAAAGGGATCTTTAAATTGTGCCCGATCAAGGGATTCGTTTTTTTGATAACCGACACTTGGATCTCCACCGACAAATCCCGCAACAAAATTAATATTTATTACTCCCCCTCGTTCAGCCATGGCGACAATCATCTCATCTGTCATATTACGGGAATGTTTTTGGACAGCCCTGCAGCAGGAGTGAGATGCAAAAATTGGTCGGTCCGCGCACTTAATAACATCCCAAAACGACTTGTCGGAAACATGCGAGATATCAACCAACATTCCTATCTGCTGCATTTCCATTACGACACTTTCTCCGAATGCAGTCAATCCCCCGTGTTTCTCGTCCTGATGACTATCTACCCAACCCGTGGCGTTGGTCCAGGCCAAGGTTATGGACCGAACACCAAGGCGATGTAACATTCGTAATATACCCAAATCATTGTCAATTATTCGACCGCCTTCAATTGAAATCATTACCGCAATTTTCCCTTTGTCCACAATATTTTTCAGATCATTTGTGGTAAGGGCTAAATCCAAATCATCTGAATACTTTTCTATCGTCCGGTAAATCGAATCGATTTCTCTGACAGCTAACCGCAAAGCGTCTAAATCGCTGCCTACTTCATCAATCCACACGGCAAAAAAAGCAGCGTTCACGCCCCCTTCCCGCAGTCTAGGTATATCAACATGACCTACATTCAAACGAGTATCAAATTTCGGTTCTCTCCACAATAAGTGTGTAGCTGTATCGATATGAGTGTCTATTACGAGAGATTCATTATGCAGAGCCTTGGCTTTTCCTGATAATTTTGAATCCAAATTTAACCTCGTTTCAAAAAGACAAAATTTGAAGTATTGCCAATATTTGAAGTCATCGTTGGTTGATATATATAATCAGATGGGTGTGAAAAACCTGACATAATGTCATTTATTTGGGATGTATTTTGTAGAAGGTTATTGGAAAACAAGTATTGAATAAAAGCACCTCTGAGACTTTTAGACCAATGGCTAATAGTTTTTAATTTCCCTTCCTTATTCTGAACAAATTTTATGGTATATCGTTTCAGATACTTGACTTTTCGTTCATCCCAAGCCGAAGAATGCTCATTGGGTAAAAAATCCCAGATTATGGAATTTTTTGCCGTTTCAGCAATTATTTCGGTAATATACGGTTTCCACTCATATGCACAAGATGATAATCCTGGCAATACTGCTCCCATTTTTAATTTATAGTTCGGAATATTTTCATGAGGGTTTATGATGCCAAAAAGCCCTGATAAGATGAAAACGTTATCATCAAATTTTTGTCTTTCGGTTTCCTCAAATCCTGCATAATCAATAGAATCAAACATGACTCCACTGTACCTTTTAATAGCTGGCATAGTTGGAGCATCGTATATGGCTAAATTATTGTTGATAGCTTTTTCAAGAGCCACACCCTTCACACCCAATATTTTATTAAGATTTTGGGATGATTTCATAGTGGATTGTAAAACTTCTATTAAGTCACGTCGTTTTTTTGAAAGAGATGGCAATCCCATCGTTTGGATATCCAAACCAGGAAAGGAGCCACCATCAGTTTTTCCTTCTGACGGAGGAATCAAAACAATTGAATTAATATATTCTTTTTGCATACTGGCCTTTTTCAAAAATTGATTATACAAAGTTTACCAATATAAGGATCACCAATAAGGCTTCAAAACTCACACCCATCAATTTTCAACTGAAGTGGTGGAAATTTAACTTAAATCAAGTCTATGATAGTGTTAGTCATTAAAAAAATTCTGGATTAAGGCAATGAGTACAGGTACAGGCACAACATCTATTCCAACCACACCAATTGGCAACGTTCAATTGCCAAAATTGGTTATGGGAATACATCCTTTTGACGGAGTATCCTATCAAAATTCAGAGCAAGATAGTAAAAACCTTGAGATGTTTGGAACGGTGGCTCCAGTTTCTGATGTCTTGAGGTACGCAGTGGAGAAGCAAGGGCTTAGCGTCGTGCAGATAGATCACATGAATCCACGGTTAAACCGTATGCATCTACAAGCTATTTGGGAAACGGAATTGGTACTAAAAACAACTATCAACCTTCTAGCTTATATTCTAATACCTATTTCACTTGACGGGGAGCTAACATCCTACTCTAGCAAAGCACATTCAACACTATACGCAAAGGACTTCACAGTAGGAGGGAAAGATTTTGCCGAAAAAATATATGAAGACGAAATATTAAAATACACTCTCGAGGGATCATTTGATAATTTGGTCACTCCCGATACAGTTGCACCATTCACTCCACACGAAATTGAACGACTTTACATAGACTACGGGGTACTTGAGCAATATCTTGGATTTTTTGCTGGATGCGACATTTTTATAGCAGACCCAGGAGCAGAAATAGATCTGCTCGCTGCCACCGGACGTTTCGATTTAATCAACGAATATATTTCTTTCCTCAGAAAGAGGTTTGAAACGGTAATTACAAGCGTTCATCATGCTGGATCAACTATCCCTCTTCTAGAAAAAGAAGGAATCGATGTAGACGGTTACCTTACTCCAATCAATGAATTAGGAATGTATATGTTTCCGACAAGGGATATAGCTGTTGACGCAATAAAACAAACTAATCGGCCGGTGATAGGGATGAAACCATTGGCGGGAGGAAGATACCTTGGACCGAAGGCTTTCGAATATGTGTTTGACACAATCGGAGCCGACAGCTGTATGTACGGGTTGGGGTCGTGCAAGCAAGTTCAGGAAACAACAATTGCAGCAAAATCAGTGTTGGGAATATGATCCAAGTAATCGACTTATGAAAAATAAAACGAGAGTACTTGGTCTGGCTTTAATTGGTTTATCGTTACTGATAGGTTTGTTAATGTCATTTGAGGACGGGCCCTTTCTTTTTATTTTATTGGCGGTAGGTCTAGCAATTTTATTTGTTTCGTATCGTAAAAATCCCAATTGGAAAAAACAAACCGATGATATAAGGAAAATTTCGGGCTATTGTGGGTTCTGTGGGGCCGCTCTTTTCACACCACCTCCAGCGCTATGTCAATTTTGTAAAAAACCCACTGATCATTAAACAATGATTCCTGCCTGGAAAAATTAGATT
>PCAX01000067.1 GCA_002730795.1 Chloroflexota bacterium | reverse complement strand
CTGACTGTGGTCAGCAAGCTTGTAGTCATCGCCAATACGAAAGCCGAAAACATCCTGTGGGCTGGGGACTTTCTGAGAATATCCTACTGAAAGAACAATAACGGCTGAAAGAAAATAATAAGTCCATTTACGATTCATTATGATCTCCTTTACTTAATTAAAAAGGAGTGACAAATTAGTGCCACCCCTTTTCCAACTTCAAATAACTCTGATAGTTAATACGGATGACCGTCCGAGGCTTTCACATTCGGATTGGTATCAATCTCACTTTACCCGATGGGATGTGGAAAGGGAGGGCAAGACTTATATAATTCTACTTTTAACCTACCTTGCGGATTAGAAAACTAGCCAGGAGATGTCTCAAATTTAACCTCTCAGGGATTCTTCCAGTAATTTGTGGGTCGCGTGTCAGTTGGAGCCACATCAGAATCAAGCCAATAATAATTCCCGAATGGCCTTTTCATGGGCCAAATCTCATCCAAATTGGTTGCATCGTACACAGTCCCTCCAAGCATCACAAATTGTATGTCAACGGTATTTTGAATGTCTTCGAGTGGACTCGAATTGAGTACAAGAAGATCAGCCAGTTTTCCTTTTTCAATTGAGCCCACATCCTTTTCAGCCCCCAAGAAACGAGCTCCATGCATTGTAGCCACTTTCAGAGCCCCCATTGGCCCCAATGCCTCTGATGCCATCCAAATCTCCCAGTGGGTACCTAAACCATGGTGTTCACCGTGTCCCCCTATCACCCCGTAACCCCCAGCTTCGATGATATCTTTCATACCTTGGGCTACAAGACTAAAACTATAATCAGTATCGGGCCGGAGTGTTCGCCACCGGAGAAACGTAAGCAACCGCCATGGCATCCACTGCCGTTGCTTAACTTGTTGCCAAACATTGTCTTTAGCGAAAAAATATTCGAGGTTTGAAGGGCCTGGTCCAGAAACAACCATAGTTGGTGTATAAAAGATTCCAGATTCACCGTAATAACTGGTCATATCTTGGTACAACGGTACAAATTCCCGGGCGTGTTCAATACCGGTGTGCCCATCCATTGCAACACCAGGATTCCAATGCCCCGTTACCATGAGGTTAGCTTCGCGGGCTGAGTCGATAATCCATTGACGTTGATCACGTCGTGGGTTAGAGTATTGCTTGATAGCAACAGCTCCCCAAGATTTAAGCCTCAACACCTCGTCTTTTGCATCTTTGTAATTTGAAATCTTGTTATGGTTCGGAGCGTCTCCTTGGTAAATGGGGTCTCCCGTACTGAAGGTTCGGGGACCAATCATCCTTCCAGCTCTGATACGCTCAGCCGTAGGAAAAATGTTTTCTGCCCACATCGAGTTGTCCAAGTTGGTCGTAATTCCATAGGCTAAGTAAAGAGCAACTTCGTAATCATTGGGTGGGCGGTGTCCTCTGTTTTCCCGGTAGTGGTGTGCATGCATATCTATGATCCCTGGCATAATTGTCTTTCCTTCTACATTGATCATATTATCTGCATTAGAGGTTTTGCAATCACTCATCTTTCCAACACACTCAATTCGTCCATTATTAGTGACAATTTTTCCTTTTTCAATGATTTGGGGACCACTTTGGGCCATTGTTATAATCCGCGCACCTACTAATACGTTTTTTCCCTTAGGCCGATAGACCGGCACAGTAAATTCAATGTGCGTGCTGTCTTTTTTTCCAGTAGAAGTGTCATAAGTGTAGTGCCAGTTTGCGTTGCCGTACTCCAAGATCTTATCATCGTGCCATCGAGGATAAAGTCCACCTCGATATGTTAATCTGCTCACTGGAAGCATGGTATCGCTTTTGCTAACATGGACCGAGTTTGCACCTGTCAATCGCCATGGAAAAGGCACCACGTAAACATTATCTCCCTGATCGAATGCCACATATTTACCACTGGGAGAGGGAACAACAATATCAACTTGGGGAAAAGTCAGGTGGGTGCGTTGATTACCGCCATCGAGGTCCACAGAAACGAAAGCTGTTATAGATTCATTACTTTCTTTCTGGTTCTCGTTCGATGGGATAGGAAAAAATATTCGGTCATCCGGTCCATATGTTGCACTAGGTATTGCTCGACGAGCATAATTACTTAGGCCTTTTTCAATGAGTTTGGAAATTGTGGTCAATTTCTTAGCCGAGCCTCCAACGACCGGAATCTGCACAATATCGAAGTATGCGTTATGACCAACCGTTCTACCCCGCCCTGTTGCGCCTCCTCCCCGAGTGGCAAGGATTTCGTGTCCCTTTGGGCTCCAGCTTAGATGAGTGTAAAAAGCAGGTTGGTTCGTGATTTTACGGGACTCTCCCCCATCTAAAGCTTTAATCCAAACATCACCCTGATTCGAATCATCAAGAGTCGAAAAAGCGATAGAATTTCCATCTGGAGACCAAGCGGGTGAAAACTCCGCTCGTGAAGGGGTGGTGGATGCATTATCTGGAATTAGCAAACGTGGGGTGCCTCTAGGTAGCTCCATCACCCATACCTTTCCAACCGCTTGGAACGTAAGCATTGAGCCATCAGGTGAAAGACTAGACCACCGAAGAAACTTCGGCTGGAACGGATCGTCCGTAATCCGGAATGAAATGGCGGCCTGTTCTGAAATCACTCGTTTGACTTTGGCTTTGAAAGGAATAGTATTGACTTTTTTACTTTCAAGTTGAAGTTTCCGAATTTTTCCTCCTTGAGAGAGAAAAATTTCTTTTCCATCAGATCCCCAAGCGTAACCGGGAAGAATACCTCTACTTGAGCGAGTAGCAAAAGAAATGGGATCCATCACTTTTTGCTCGACTCCGGTAATTAAATCCCGAAGCCACAGTGTGGAACGAGGACTCAATTCATGACCTTTATAGGAAATAGCTCCGTCAGGAATTTTGCGTCCAAATGCTAACCAACGACCGTCAGGTGAAATTTTGGGGGCAAACGCCCCTCCGCTGGAAAGTCGGGCTAATGCGGGGCCATTAGTATCGCCAGCAGATAATTCAAGGATCTCCCCCGTTTCAAAGTTGTACCTTCTTAATTGAAGGTTTCCGCTCATAGGTGCTGCTCCACGTCCTTTGATAACATGATAGTAAAGAAATTGACCATCTTTAGATGTGGAAGGCCAAGACGGACTTGAGCCACCCTCATCATCCCCGATAAGCTGTACTCCGGTTCCTCCTTTAACATGGTACACCCAAATTCCATTGTCTCCAGAACGATCATCTGGTTGAACATTCCTTCGTTTTACAATTATGTAATTGCCATCTGGTGTCCATGTTGGCATACTGACTTGAACATAATCATCCAAAAATACAGAACGAGGCTCAGATCCGTCAGCATTCATGATCCAAAGGTTGTTCTGGCCCTTCCGGTCAGAGATAAAGGCAATATATTGTCCATCTGGAGAGTAACGTGGATGAAAGTTTACCGCGATACCACTTTTCTGAGTCAACGATTTGGCATTGCCGCCCTTTGATGGAACACGATAAATGTGATCCAACAAGTCAAAAATAACCCACTTACCATCAGGTGAGATATCCACCGACATCCAAGTCCCTTCCTGCGTAGTAAAGCTAATTGTACGAGTTTTGCCACGAGGAATCGAGACATCCCAATCATCTGATGAAATATTTTTTGCTCCTTGCAAAGCCCAGGAAAACTGAAAGAGTGTTAATACAAGAAACGAGAATGAAGGAAGGATTTTCAACACTAAATAAATGGCTAGACTAGCAATTTTAGACATTTATTTCCAATAATGTAATAAAACGTTACTACTCTATTTTCTGTAGTCCTATAATTTAACCAGGCTTGCTAAGGTTTGTATTGCCATCGTATTCAGGTAGAGGGATCGGAAAACAAGTGGCATCACCATACTCGCCCCACTCAGCGATAGGATGTGCGCCCGAAGGAAACATATCAGTGCCGCCTCGCAACCAACGTCGGAGATCCCCGAGACGAAATCCACCTAAAAAAAGATCCTTCCCGCGCTGCATTCTTAGTTCCATAGTTAGGTCAGTACCAGATAGGTCTACAGCTTCTTGATTCCCGACGAGCCTTCGTTCATTTACAAAAGCCAACACACCGGCTTGATCACTGCCTTGCTCATCTATGGCCTCCCAGTAATCGTGGGTGGCGGATAAGAAATCAGCCAATAAAATATCGTCTGTGCGTTCGTATTCAGCCGGCTGACCACCGTCGGCAATTGTTTCACCATTATAGCCACTATACCTGAGCCCCTGATAAGGGGTATAAAGTGGACTAAGAGCATTGTGCCCCTGTCGCCAGTAAGGCCAATGTTGAACTCTAGGATCAGTGAGGAATGGTTCCAAGTCAGTTTCGAGCCAGTTGTCAGGACCCCCAGCTAGAAAAGTTGAGTGAACACCTATTCGGTGGTTTTGCCCACTTATACTCGTCCACATATTGTTGCCGGGTGCATCAGGGTTGTCCTCCCCAGCATACTGTACCCACCATTTAAAATCGGGACTAACAGCTCCCGCGTTACTTATTACTTCTGAGTAGTTTCCTAGATTGAGGTTTGCTCTGGCAAGGCCTACTCTAGCTAGGTTTTGAATATCATCATCGCCGGCAGAAGATGCAATTGTTAAAGCATCTTTTAACCTGTCCTTCGCCATCTCATAAATTTCGATGGGTTGGTAAACGGTTCCTTGAACTTTCAAGTTTGTTTCACACAAGATATCGGCCAGAAAAATGTAACCGTAGCCAGCATAAGCCTGCGCATAAGCTGTTCTTGCATCGGATGAAGCATTTGGTATCAGCCCGGCTTTTAGTTTTTCCACAACCATATCAGCCATAACGGTTAAATCATGAAGTTCAGCAAACATCCCACTAGATGTGCTCTCATCATAGTTTACGATACGTTGATTTAAACGAGCTGTTTGCTCCCAATTGACACCCGTAATTTGTTGGTCGGTAAACATGCTTCCCATCCAGATGATTCGGTAATCATAGGCGTCTACCATTGCACCCTCAATAGAGTTAATTAGTGTCGGAGTTAATGCTGGATCATCAATAGTGCTTTCCTGAAGTTCCGAAGGGTTGGAGACCACTAAAAGGTCATCCAAAGAATCACAACTACTAATGAAAGATATACAACCACACAAAAGAATTATATTTAAGTTTCTTGGATTATTAATCATTTTTTTCATTTCTTAGAATGTCCTTCTTAATGTTTATTGTTTTTAAACACTTAGTCTTTAATTGCTTACAAAAACTGGTTAGATCTCTACCCGAACAGAAAAATCCCAATGCCGCATCATAGGCATGGAGGCGTAGTCAAGCTGAGTAAAACCTCTTAGGTCATAAAAAGTGACTTCGGGATCGTACATGACCTCACGGTATTTATAATCTGTAGTATACCATAAATTGCGCCCTGAGAGAGTAAGGCTAATCATTCGAGCTCCAACTCTGGTAGTCCATTCAGAGGGAACAAAGTAAGATATTGAAAGTTCACGCAGTTTAATGAAATCCGCAGGCTGAATCCATTTCTTTGTTTGCAAACTTCTGGAAGCAAGGATTTCAAGCTCCTCCTCCGCAGTTGGATTCGGGTTGTTAAGCTCCCAAGTATTTCTATCGTACCGACTGTTGATAGAGTTAATTGCGTTCCACTGATAATGGCCACCTTTATAGTCAAGGTTAGCAAAAATTCGCACGTTGCGGAACAAAGTTATGGAATTAGTCCATGAGATTTCACGGGTTGGAAGCATAGGACCCATATATTCCTCTTGGCAGTCAGCTTTAGACCAACCAGCTTCACCAGGTGTCCAAGTACATTCATTTAGAACAGTTACTTTTTCATCGGTTAGAACGGGTTGACCATCGGAACCTCTTTCCACATCCACTGCCCAAAATCCTCCCAAAGGATAGCCTTCACGATGGCGCTGAACTGAAGCGAAAGCGCCGAATCTCTGCTCATCCAGAATAGGTGTGCCATCATCGTAACGCCCAAAACTTATCAATTCATTTTTATTTGTACTCAGGCCTATAGTACTGCTCCAAGCTATTATACGATTATTGATGGGGGAAACATCAACCAAAAGTTCCAAGCCCTTGTTCTGAATTTCGCCAATGTTAATCAGATGTGAGCTACTCCAACCTGAGGATGGCGGATCAGGAATACTAATTAGAGCATCCCTGGTTCTTTGATTGTAATATGTAAAATCAAGACCAACTCTGCCCGCTAAAAGGGAAGTTTCAAACCCAAATTCTATCTCGTCTCCAGTTTCAGCTTTAAGGTCTGGATTTCCATAAGCTCCAAAATCAAGGTAGTTAACTGTTTGATCTTGGTAATTAGTTTGAGAAGTACCGTAAGTTCGGTCAGCACTGAAAGGTGCTGGTGCATTCCCAGCTTGACCCCATGCAGCTCTAACCTTTAATTGGTCCATAAAATTAAAACGGAACCAGTCTTCATCTGATATAACATAAGACAAAGAAGCTTTTGGGTAAACCACTAAAGAAAAATCTTGGCCAAAGGCTGAGTTGTCATCTACCCTAACAGCTGCAGTAAAGTATACTTTTTCTTTCCAACCCACCAATTCCTGAGCATAAAACCCAAGAGACGTTTGTTCGCTTTTAGTCTCTTGAGCGGAGGTAGTAGCGGCCTGACTGACTAAATTAATATTATTCGCAACAAGACCAATACCGTGAGCCCTGGTCCGGTGGTATTGCCGTCTGTTAAGTTGTCCGCCAACACTGGTCGCTGAAGAAATATTTTCACCAAAATCAAAATTTAGGGTACTAGAATAATCTACAGACCAGCGATGGGTCAATGGAAACTGACTATAATTACACCCATCAGCACAAGTTGATCCAAACGGTGTTTTCCCTGTGGTATCTATATGTGTGTATTCACGGTTGAGCCTATCATCTCTATCAAGTCCTAATGTAAGACGATTTGATAACCATTCTGTAGGGTTGTAATTCATTTTAAGCCCCATAGTAATCCGTTCGTTCCACATTTGGTTATCATACTGATTGGCAAGTTCCGGGCTAAAACCACGATATCCCTTTTTCCATGGATCATTCATTGCACCGGCCCTACCACGAAAACCGTTTCGTAGGATCCCATTGGAGGAATTATTGTTCCAAGGCATTCTATTATGAGTTCTCACATAGCCAACACTTAAGTCCACATTTGCTTTTTGAGAGGGAACAAAACCGAGGTTTGCTCTTCCACCAATTCGTTTAGCAAAATTATTGTAAAAAACTCCTTCTTCATTATTGTTTTCGAACGAGAAATAATAGTTAAATATGTCCGAAGAACCACGAGCTGAGACTGTGATTCCGCTATTGTCTGCTATCCGATTCGTGACAGGGTCATCCTGAATTGGGTTATGGCTGAGCAACCTATCAGCAGCAGGTTGACTAGCACTGAATGCGTCGCAGCCTGGATAAGTAGGGTTGCCAATCTGATCCTCAGTACAAAGCCAATAGTTTGTTGGAGTGTCAACTATATCCCAAGCCTGTTGACCAGAGTTCGTCTGAATGGTCCACAGTGTTCCTTTTATGCCACCAGGTCGACCTCTCTTTGTGATTATCTGGATGACACCAGCAGCGGCCTCGGCCCCATACAGAGTTCCAGCGGAAGGACCCTTAATAATTTCGACACTCTCAATGTCCTGAGGGTTTATTATATCCAGTGGGCTAGTGGCCTTAGACCCTCCCCATTCCGAGTCATAGCTTCCTTGAAGATTTGATTCAATACGGACACCATCGATAAATATCATCGGCTCAAGTCCAGCATTCAAAGACCCTGCTCCACGAATTCGAATCTTTGCAGAGGCCCCAGCTTCACCACCGTTAGACATAAGAGTGAGCCCTGGAGAACGGGCTGTGAGAAGTTCGGTCATGTCTCGTATTGGTGCCATGCTAGTAAGTTCATCTGTTTTTACACTAACCACTGAATTACCAATTGCTCGCTTTTGGGTATTTCCCGCTGTCCCTGTTACTACTATGGCATCCAGATTAATCGAATCAATTTCAAGAGTAAAATTCTGTATAATGTCTCCTGAAGAAAGAGATACTGTTGCTTCCACTCTACGGTAACCGATAAACGTAACAGCCAAAGTACCAGACTGTGTTTGAAGTACACTAACGGGAATATCTAATGAATAAGCTCCGTTATTATCCGTAGTAGAGCCGTAATCTGTGCCAAGCATTATTACATTGGCAAAGGGAAGTGGTGAACCATTCTCATCGGTTACCACACCGCTAATGTTAACACCTTGGGCCGCAAGAGGTTGAGCTGAAACAAAAACCATTACAAGTGCGAACCAAAAAAGTATTGATCTGCCACTTCTATCTACGTTTCGGATAATCTCGAACATATTTAGTTACCTCTTTAATAGATTAATTAATATTGAAAATGAAAAGTTTTTACCACTCATTTTGCCCACTTTACGTCTACTTATGTCATTGAGTCAAGGTAAATCGTTTAGAATTGTACCACTGTTGTTTGCTTGTCCCACTTGAAAAATGATCGTCTTCATACTGGGTTTTCAAGTCGGCCTTAAATAGTTTTGATGATTCAAATATGATTATATACAATAAATATACAGGGAATTGGCTGACGCTCTTTCTCTTAAGCCTCATGGCCGGATGTAGTGAGCCTTCCGGTGAACAGTT
>PCAX01000066.1 GCA_002730795.1 Chloroflexota bacterium | reverse complement strand
TAATAAGAAAGAAGAAATCACTCCCAATCATTCACGCGTTAAACAACCCATCTCGCGAAATACGAACAAAAATAAGACGATTTTTTTCGACTGAAATTATTGAAGGTAATGATGTAGAAAACATACTAAACATTATGGACAGAATAGGTACATATCAATATTGTCAATCATTAGCCCAAGTTCACTGGAACAAAGCGAACGCAATAATTTCGGGAATGGACTTAAAAAACGATTTTGTCAATGATTTAAAAGAACTAGGAGAATTTTTACTTACTAGAAAATTATAGTTGTTGTATGCAGCAATAAAAATTCTAAAAATTTACCATTACATGGGACATTTATCTACAAACATTTGGATAGACTGCGATCCGGGGTTAGACGACTTCTTTGCCATAAAATTAGCGATTAATTCTGTAAGAGTCAACATAGTAGGAATTTCCACAGTTGGAGGAAATTGTTCTGTCTATCAAGCAACCCAAAATGCCATATCTGCTATAAGCCCTTTTAATAACAAAATACCTATATATATGGGTAGTGAAAGGTCTTATTCAGGAGAAAATTTTAGATACGCATTGGATATCCACGGTAGATATGGATTACCGGTCAAGCAAAATACAACTAATCTCAAAAGTTTTAATATCGATGCCCAACGGGGTATGAAGTTGTTTTTCGATAAAAGTTCTTCCCCAATTACTATCGTTGCCCTAGGTCCTCTTACAAATATTGCAAAATTCATAAAGGCGAATTCAGAATCTATGAAAAATGTGGAGCGAATAATAGTTATGGGTGGAGCAATATCCGTACCAGGAAATATTACAAAATATGCGGAATTTAATATATGGAATGATCCAAAAGCTTCAAAAATCGTTTTTAGTTCCGAGATCCCAATATATTTGGTGGGATTGGATGTTACCAACTACATTCATGCTAGTAGACAAGATTTAAATAAAATGGGTAAATTAAGCTGTGAGATAATGGAACCGTGGTTTAAGCAAAATAAACCCGGAGCGGTGTTTCATTTCCATGATTCTCTAGCAGTTTTAACAGTAATAAAACCAAATTATTTTACGTTTGAAACAAAACGCATAACGGTGGAAACTTCTGGAAAATCGATTGGTCAAACGAAATTGTCGCAGACGGGCTCCCTTGTAAACGTCGCCACGGTTTTGAGTCATGGACTAACAAAAAAATATTTAATCAAAAATATGCTCTCAATTTAGGCAAAATGAAAAAAAATTCAGAAATAAGTTTTGAAATGATAAATAAAAACGCCTTTATTATGAAGTTTAGAATGGGGAATTAATAAAAAATGTACAAGGATTTTTCACAAATATTTTTTTCTGAATTAATAGGAACCTTTATTTTTGTTTTTCTCGCGTTAGGATCAGTGAATGCTTCATTATATTTTTCAAACCCTCTGAATGAAGTAGGTCACTTAATAATAGCGTTGGGCCATGGGTTAGGAATCATTATAGGGATTATTGCTATAAGGCACATTTCAGGGGCACATTTAAACCCTGCAATAACCATTGCCATGCTTGTAACGGGAAAAACTGACTTATTAAAAACCATTTTGTACATTTCCGGACAATTGATAGGCGCATGCCTAGGTGCTTCAGTTATCAAATACTTCGTTTGGTCTACGGCTGAATTCGGTGTCGGCGTTCATTCTTTAGCACAAGGAGTCACAGTTGCCGACGGGATAGCCATTGAATTTTTCCTAACTTTTATTTTGGTCTTTACTTTTTTTTCATTAGGGTTCTATAAAAGAAACGCCGGGGCTATCCTACCTTTTGTAATTGGTACGATTTACTTGGTGGACAGCTTAGTTGCAATCCCATTAACCGGTGCTTCAATGAATCCCGCAAGAAGTTTTGGGCCTTCACTAATTTATATGGAGTGGAATTACCATTGGCTTTATTGGTTAGGACCTATTTTAGGTGGGATTGTTGGCTCATGTACTTATGTTTTGTTGTTTGGAACCGCTCAAGAAAAAAAAACCATTGGAGTGATTAAAATAAATGGCAAATCTTAATATCCTGCCGATACATAAAACCAAAACTCTACGAAAACCACTGGTTCCGTAGAGTACGTTATTTAAACCAGCTTACCCACAATATTGCTAACATTAATGGGCCCAAAATGTCTGGAATCGGTTGAATTAGCAATATTGTCTCCGAGCAAAACGACTTCGTCGTCCGCAACCCGCCAATAATATGTCCTCTGAATACCAGATAACGGAACTGGGTGTAGAATTGGGTGTTCATCAATAAAGATTTCACCAAATTTAAACTCAACATATTCTCCCGGTAATCCCACCACCCTTTTAATGAGATTTCTTTCATTATTACTTGGATCCATGACCATCACGACATCTAGACGCTTGGGGTTTTTTGAAATGTAAGCAGAAGTATCGACGATTTTCATTGACCTACTTTTAATTGTCGGTTCCATACTTACATTTACAATATATACAAACCTGAATCTACATAAAAAGTTAAAAATTAAAACACGTATCGTTTCCTTAATTTTTTTTAGACTCTTCATGGTAGATTTACGAAAGAAAACTTTTCAAAAAAAAGAACTGATCGATAAGCTAAATTCATAGGGAGAGTAATTAAATGTTAAATTTAATCGGAGCGTTTTCAAAAATAGGCCTTCCAATCAGTGTAGCACATGCGCATTGTGATATCCCTTGTGGCATATACGACCCAGGCGACGCTATCCAAGCCGCACAAACCGTGGTCAGAATGACCGAACTAATTGAGGAAATTGATTTTTCAGGAGGTCCTTCAAAAGAACTCGGGAACTCGTTAGTGAGATATGTTTCAGTGAAAGAAGACCATGCAACAAAAGCAAAAGAAGATATTTTGATCATTTGGACGGATTATTTTAAACCCGAACACATTGAAAAATATCCTGATTTACACGAAAAGGTTTGGAATGCATGTAAACTAGGCTCTTACGTAAAGCAAAATGTAGACCTTGCCAAAGCCAAAGAATTTAAAGCTTCTCTTGAAGAAATTGGCGAAATTTTCTGGGAAACAAAAAAATAGTCGTAGGAAGTTAGCGATTAAATTCTTTTGTACTTTTGATTTTGTAGGTCGTTTTTCAAATATCATATAAAAATCCTCTGAAATTGTTATGTCGTAATCGTGAGGTTTTTTGTAGATGTACACTATCCTAAGTCTGTCAATGAAATTAGGTAAACCTATTCAATGTTTTTCTGCCTTTACCGTGACTAACCATGTGAACCCAGTTTACGGGTTATGGCTGCCTCCGCAACTGGACTTATGACCTGGTCTATATTGATGTTTACCAAAGCGGGACCATCATGTTTGAACACACGATCGAGAGCAGGTACTAATTCTGAAGCATTGTCAACGTATTCAGCATAGGCACCTAATCCCTTAGCAATTTGATCATATCTAGTTGGCAGTAAGTCAGTCCAAACAGGCCTTCCATATAACCCTTTTTGAATCTGCCAATCAATGCCCCATATAGAATTGTTTCCAAGAATAATTTTAACTGGAAGCCTATGACGAACCATCGTATCAATTTCCATCCCATTGAAACCAAAAGATCCATCACCTGTTGCAACAACAACTTTGTTTTCAGGTAGGGCTATTTGGGCACCTATAGCATAAGGGATGCCAACACCGATCATACCAAAACTGGAAACGTTATTAAATCTGAACGGCTTTTCAGGAAAAATTGATGCCCGTAAAAAATGGCAATAATCCCCACCATCAAACGTAACATGTGAATCTTCATCAATAAATTTCTGTAAACTTTTCGAAACAAACATTGGGTGTATGGGATCTTTAGGTTCAGAAAATTTATTCAATTCAGCATCCCAATGAAGTTTCGTTTCATGGAGGGTTTCTAACCAAGAATTTCGCTCAACCCAAGTGTTTTTATCTGCCGCTTCTAACAATTGAATCAGCACTGGTCCAATGTCTCCCAGTATAGCTACATTAGCGGTTCTGGCTCGGATAAGTTGGTCCGGAGAAGGGTCAACAACAATTATTTTGGCAGTTGATGAAAAAGGTGGGCTACCTCCAAAGCCAAGAGTGTAGTCAAGTTTTTTTCCAAGCAACAGCACCACATCAGCTTCGTTCAGTTTCTGTGCAGCTTGGTTTAAGGGTTGATATCCAATTCCAAAAGAGTATTTTTGAGAGTCGGGAATCAAAGCCCTAGCCGAATCTTCTGAAAAAAAAGGTATATGAGTTTTTTCAACAAATTCGGTTAAATATTTGGGATCTGTAGTAGCTGCCGCAGTCGAACCGGCGAAAATTAAAGGCCTTTCCGCCGAATTTAGTAATTCAATCGCCCTATTTACTTGGTTAAAATCGCCCATAACTCTTTTAGGAATACCATAATCATTTGGTAAAAACCTTTGTAGTTCATTTCCACTAACCTTAGCTGATTGGAAATCATGCGGTATTGTCAAATGAACTGGGCCCTGACGCCCACTGAGAGCAGTCCGAAAGGCAAGTGAAACATATTCTGGAATCCTTTCAGGCGAAGGAATTGTCCAAGCCCCTTTTGTTACCGATGCGGCAACACCTATTTGGTCAAATTCTTGCATAGCGCCACGTCCTAAATTATTAGAATCTGCACTACCAGATATGTTCACAATTGGTGCTTCAGAATGTAGGGCATTTGCCAATGCCGGGATAGTATTGGCGTGACCTGGTGTAGTTGATAATGTTACTGCCCCTTTTCGTAAAATTCGGGAGTAAGCGTCAGCTGCATGAACGGCCCCAGATTCATGTCTAAAATCTATCATTCGAAAGTCATTATCGACCATCACATCTAATGAATGCAATATGTGATCCCCAGCTACCCCAAATAAAGTGTCTACACCCTCCGCCTTCAACGATTGAACCAACAAATCACTACCTGTAATACCCATAATTACTCCAATCGACTTAACTTTTTATTTTTACCAAAAAAACTTGCAATAAATATCAATTTGACTGTAATTTCTAAAGACACAGCAAATCTACTAATTCAGAAACTCTTAAATTTTCTAACTTTTCTTGGTTCTTAAATAATTCTGCTATATATTCTGTTTTATCGCGTCCAATAACTGTACCGCAATTGTTGATAAATTTATCAAACAATAATGGAATCCCTTCTGAACGCCTAAATTTGTGTCCTATTGGGTAATCCAGGCTAACTTTATCTGTTGAAGTCCCATCCTTAAAAAAAATTTTTATCGAATTTCCGACTGATCTTTTCTCGGGGTCTAGATAACCAGAACTAAAATCAAGATCCTCAAACAAAATGATCTTGGATCTAATAAAATCAATCCGGCCATCTCTTGAATTTTTATCTTCGTAATCTTCGTATTTTAGACTTCCTTTAAGCAAAGCCACTGCTGTTATATATTGGATACAATGATCTCTATCAGCAGCATTATTAAGTGGTCCCTGCTTGTCAATAATACGTAAGGCTGATTCCTGAGTTCCGATTTCTATTCTCTCAATTTCTTGTATACGATTAGCAACGGTTTCATGTAATTTTATTGCAAGTTCGGCTGCCGTTTGTGCATGGAATTCCGCAGGGAATTTTATTTTAAAAAGAATATTTTCCATAACATATGAACCCAGTTCTCTTTCCAATACAATGATTTTTTTGTCCATCCATGTATCCTCGAACCCCCAGACGTCCGCCGATAGTACAGTTGGATATCCTTCTTCACCATTCATTGTCATATAACTTAGGGTTACAGCCCTTGATGTAGCGTCTCCGGCAGCCCATGCCTTCCTAAAGCCAGTATTGGGATAATGCCGATACGTTCGAAGAGTAGCGTCCGACCAAGCATTACTAATGGCGGCACATACTTGATCAAAATCCCCCCCGA
The DNA here is from genome assembly GCA_002730795.1 of Chloroflexota bacterium. Classification (GTDB taxonomy): domain Bacteria; phylum Chloroflexota; class Dehalococcoidia; order Lucifugimonadales; family Lucifugimonadaceae. The sequence goes on along the minus strand of PCAX01000066.1, from coordinate 13,851 downwards.
GCAATCTGGTTACAACGGCTGTAGAGGCTATTTTTAGAAACAAAACGTGGTCAATCCCAACGCGGTTCAAGGAGTTTCCTAAAGCAAGTATTCCTTGAATTTCATATGCTTTTATTGCGGCTGATAGTAAATCCTTGACTGATACATCAAAATCATTTGAACGATTCCGTGATAAATAATCAGTGACCGCCAATAAAGCTCCAAAATTATCTGAAGGATGCCCCCATTCTTTCCCTAACCAAGTATCGTTGTAATCAAGCCACCTAATCATAGACCCTAAATCCAATGCTCCTTTTATTGGATCAACCCGGAAATTTGTCCCAATAATCTTTGTTCCGTTGGGTACAACTGTTCCAGGAATAGATGGTCCTAATCTTTTAAAGCAATTTGGAAATTTCAACGCCAATAATGCACACCCAATGGAATCCATCAAGCAAAGGCTTGATGTCTTCATGGCAAGATCTGAATATCCATTGCCTCGACAGACATAAGAAGATATTGTTTCTATAACATGATCATAAAATCTGTTTGATTGATTCATCGATGGTGAATTTTTACAAATGGTCTTTCAGATGGTCCGTTATAGTGAGCAATCGGTCTGATCAACCTATTATTCTTTTTTTGTTCGATAACATGAGCGATCCATCCAGGAGTGCGAGCAATCACAAAAATCGGGGTGAACATTTCGACAGGTATTCCTGAAAAATGGTACACAACTGCAGAATAAAAATCTAAATTAGGATAAATCCCTTTTTCGTTTTGCATAACGTGTTCTATTCGTTCAGCAATATCATACAATTTTGGATCTTTCGATTTAGTAGCCAGTACCGCCGCTAATTTTTTAACTACCGGTGACCTTGGATCTCCATTTTTGTATACCCTGTGTCCAAAACCCATAATTAACCTCTTACTTTTTATGAGTTGCATTACAGATTTTTCAGCTTGATTGGGTGAGTCAAAACCTGAAATAAACTGGATCGCTGCTTCATTGGCTCCGCCATGTAGGTTACCTTTTAAAGCTCCTACGGCGGCATTAACAGCCGAGTATGTGTCGGAAAGGGTTGAGGTTACTGCCCGGGCAACAAAAGTTGAAGCATTGAACTCATGTTCAGCATAAAGAATTAGGGTACTATCTATTGCTGTAATTGTCTCTTGATCGGGTGAATATCCTGAAAATACCTGAGATAACCTTCCAGCAATCGTGGGGTTTTTGATGCTTGAGGAATCTATTTTCTCACCCTTTGTATGATACCTATACCAGTACCCCAATACGTAGGGAAGAACGCTAATTAATTGATCGCCAATGGTAGCAGTTTTTCGACCGTCTTGACTTTCAGATTCGAAAACACTCATTAAGGATATTGCACAGGAAATCACATCCATAGGGTGTGAGTTCCTCGGTAAAGTCTCCAAAAGGTTTTTTAGTTCAGGTGATAATGTGCCTATACGTGTTAATTTATCTTTATATGAGGATAGTTCTGACGTATTGGGTAATTTACCATAAATCAACAGATAGGCTACTTCTTCAAACGAAGAATGCAGAGCTAAGTCTTTCACAGAATATCCACGATAAGTTAAACCCAATCCCTCTTTACCAACCGATGATATACCGGTTTCTCCGGCTATGACATTATCGAGTCCTGAATTAATCATTTTGAAAACGCTCCGTGAATATTAATTCTCGCCAAACAACTGGTCGAGTTTTTCTTCATAGTGATAATAATTTATATAACGATACGTATCTTCACGAGTTTGTAAAGTGTTCAATATATTTTTTTGGGTACCTTTACTTCTTATCTCGTCATAAGCTTTATAAGCAGCATTAGATGCTGCCCTAAAGGCTGTCAGAGGATATAAAACTATGTCTACTTCGGCTTCCCGTAATTCAGGCAAGGAAAAAAGAGGCGTTTTACCGAATTCGGTAATATTTGCAAGTACAGGGACCCCTGTAATATCCTTGAATTTTTTGTAATCGTCTATGTCACTAACAGATTCAGCAAAAATAGCATCCGCTCCAGCCGATACATACATGGTCGCTCTTTCTAGAGCTTTATCAATGCCTTCGACCCCTAGGGCATCTGTTCTAGCAATAACGAAAAAGTCATCAGAATTTCGTGCATCAACGCATGTTTTAACCCGGTCGCACATTTCTGATGGTTGCACTAATTTTTTCCCCGGACGATGTCCGCACCTTTTCGATGAAACCTGGTCTTCAATGTGAATAGCGGTTACTCCATTATTTTCCATCATTCTTGTCATCCTATGAATGACTAAAGCACCACCTCCTCCAGCGTCGACATCCACTAGAATAGGCAAATCACATACTTCAGTAATCCGGCGAACATCCAATAAAATATCGTCTATAGAAATCAATCCGAGATCCGGTAATCCTAGGGATGCGGTCGATACACCACTACCCGATAAATATATAGCATTAAATCCTATTTGGTTAGCAAGAATAGCGTGATAAGCATTTGACGTTCCGACCACTTGAAGTGGGTGTTCCAATTCTAGAGCATTCTTAAAATTCAATGTATTGACACCTGATTATTCATTTTTAAATTGTCCTAATTGCATCATAAAATACGAATGGACTGACAAAAAGTAGTACCAAACCAATTGTTAATTTTAATTTAACTGTATCGATTGATCCGCTGACTCTGGACCCTATATACATTCCAATCATAGTCGTGAATCCAATTAGCATTATTAAAACGGGATCGTAATTACCATTTAAAAAATGGCCTACAAATCCCGCAAAACTAACGAAAATCGTTAGGACAAGATTCGTTCCTACAGCCGTTCTAGGAGACATTTTTAAGAAATTCACAAGAGCTAGCATTCTCAGTGGTCCAAGAACGACTCCGATTGCGCCTCCTAATACGCCTATAATGAAGCCTAATAAACCTTCTCGTATCCTTACTAAACCTTTACTTTGAAATTCTTTATCTCCGGAAACCTCTTGATATTGTTTTTTGCTATTTATTGACTTTACAGCTGCAAATATCATGGATATAGATGATAGGGACAAAATAATACCAATTAAAAACAATAAGTATCCATGAGGAAACAAGTTTGCGTAAAAAGCACCCAAAAAAGAACCAATGATGGAAGGGATCCCAATTATAAGGACAACAGTCCAAATAATTCTTTTTTGACGAAATGCAGGCCATGACCCAGCTGTGGAGCCCATTAAACTGACCATAAGATTAGAACCTGCCGCCAAGAGCGGGTCGATTCCCAGTAATGTCATTAAAGGAACTCTGATGACCCCCAACGCCATGCCGACGCAACCCCCAAGGATACCAACAAATAAAGAGGCAACAAACAAAATAATAAGTCGCCAATCTTCTATTCCTATGTAAGTCATTTAAAAAAATTCATTTTTATTTTGTTAGTCGATATTTTAATATAAAAACCAACCCTAGCAAATAAAATACAGCTCAAGTGATAAAGTCTCCTTCTTTTATTTGACCAATGGGGCCTCCCGCCAGTGCTTCAGAGCCAACCTGCCCTATGCAAGTTCCTGTTGAAATCCTATTATCCCAGCCTTCCTGAATGCCTCGTTCAGTTCGATTTTTTCAGCATGGGTTAACGGCAAAGTTGGTTTTCTTGGTACTGTTGCTTCATAACCTAATAGGTTTAATCCATGCTTAAGCGCTGCTACACCTTTACTCATACCAAAGTAATCAGCATAAATTATTTGTGCTTGGATTTTCCTCGCTTCCTCATAATCTCCACTCATAACCAATTGAATAATGTTCCTGCAAAGGCCAGGGGCCCAATTAGCAAAAAACAGACAGGCCCCAGTTGCACCAGTAACTGCACCAGGAAACAGCAAGCTGCCGTTGCAAGTCCATACTTTTGCATTTGGAGATAGTAACGAAACAGTTCTATTTTCCCATCTAAAATTAAGTGACATTATATAAGCGTAAACACCATCTATCTGGGAAATTAATCCGATCTCTTCAGGGGTGGCATCAAAATTTGCACCTTGTCTAGGTTGATGTATTAATATGACCGGAATCCGTAATTGAGGTAAAAGATATTCAAAGTAATCTAATACACCTTTTGAAGATCGACCGAAACTTGAAGGCTGTGGAATTCTAATACGAACAAAATCGGCTCCTCTTTCGCTATATTTATGAGCCAATGCAGCTGCCAAAAAAGGGGATGGTTCATCTATACCGGCGATAATAGCACGACGTCCACCATTCACCTCAACAACAGTGTCTAGAATTTGAAATTTTTCATCATCCGATAAATGGAATTCTTCTCCTCCATACGATCCCAATACAAATCCTGATAGGTCTGTCTTACTCCATTTTTCTATATTGCGACCTAATCGACCGTAATCAACATGATCTTGATAAAATGGAGTAGGAGTTGGGGCCACGATAGGAATTTCATGTTTAAACATTGAGTTGTTCATTTTTTTATTCCATTGGGATCAAACTAATTCAAGACTTTCCAAAACCTTGTCGATTTCTCTTAAATGTAAGTCATCAGGTTTCAACGAAGGTCCCCTTACATACCCTGAATTCGAATCAAACACCCCTCTTTTTACCATTACATATTTATATATCCATGGCGCAAGACCCTGGGTTTGAGCCAAAATTTTTATTATGGGCGTAAATTTATCCTGAAGGGCTTGGGCCTCCTGAACATCTCCACTTGAAAAACTTTTCCATATTTCAACCCATACGTCTGGCATAGTGGAACCGGGCATTGTTCCGACAGACCCACGTTTAAATTCTTCCACACAAAAAGCACCACCTGCACCCCCAAATACGATTATGTCGGATTTTGACTTAGCCTCAGATATCTCCGTCATTCGCGGAATAGTAGGAGGTGTTTCAACTTTGATGTAACAAAGATTTTCATGCCTCTTGGCGCATTCGATAGCCATACTAGGCGTTACTGGTGCCGTCCCTTGATCCTGTAAAAATATTGGAACAGTGACATTTTCGGCAATATCAACAAAATAATTAATCTGATCATTAGCTGGTGTTGGTATAAATGAAGCAGGTCGAATCATCAAAGCATCTGCACCTAGGTCTATGGCTCTTTTTGAATAATGGATAGCCAAATTCGAACTTTCCGCTCCAGTGTTCATCACCACCTTTATACGGCCATTGGACTGATCGACAACAGTTTTTAAAATTTCGTCTCTGTCTTTTTCGGAATATTTGTATATTTCGGAAGCTATTGCTATGCCAACTCCATGCACCCCGTTTTCAATCATCCATTCAACCTGTTTTTTTAAGTCCTCCAGAACAGTTTGTCCTTTTCGGTTTGTTGGAGTGGATAAAATTGGGAAAACTCCCTTCATAGATCTATCTACCATTTTTTCTCCTATCTATCAGTGATAATAAAATTTAACTAACCATTGCCGGAACCAACGCCATCAATACTCCCGCGACTGTGGCTGTCCCTATAACTCCCGCCACATTCGGACCCATAGCGTGCATAAGTAAATGATTCTCCGGATCCTCTTTTTGACCCATATCTTGAACCACTCGAGCCGCCATGGGAACAGCTGATACACCCGCTGATCCAATCATAGGATTAATTTTTTCTTTTAGAAACAAATTCATCAGTTTGGCCAATATTAGCCCAGATACTGTCGCCGTAATAAAAGAAAATAATCCCAAAACAAATATTCCTATCGTTTCTGGTTTTAAAAACACTGATCCTGGCATAGTGGAACCGACGGCAAGACCTAGCAATATAATCACGACATTCATTACGCTATTTTCCGCAGCATCAAGTAATCTTGGGACCACACCTGAAACTCTAATCAAATTACCAAGCATTAACATACCTATTAACGGGGACGCTGACGGAACTAGAATACTTACTAGAAGTATAGAAACAATTGGAAAAAGTATCTGGGTTCTCCTTGACACAGGGCGCTTAGTATAGGACATCTTTATACGACGTTCCTTTTGAGTGGTTAATAGCTTAATCAGAGGAGGTTGGATGATTGGAACCAAAGCCATATACGAATAAGCTGCCACGGCAGTTGCTCCAACTATATCTTTTACCTGTAAGCCTGGTATGGATTGCCCAATTTCTCGCATCCGGGTAGCTATATATATGGTAGTAGGACCATCAGCTCCACCAATAATACCGATCGACGAGGCTTCTAATAAACCAAAATCAAAAAAAGGTGACAACCCTAAAAGTAATGAGCCTATCAGCGCAAAAAAGACTCCGGCTTGGGCCGCAGCCCCCAATAAAAGTGTTTTTGGATTAGACAACATAGGACTAAAGTCCGTTGAAGCACCCACTCCTAAAAATATCAATAAGGGAAATATATCTGTTTCCATCCCAATATGTTGAAAAGTTCGTAAAATACCGTCGGGTTCGCCTGATGAACCTGTACGAATAAATTCACCTAAGGGAAGATTAGCGAACAAAATTCCCATTGAAATAGGCACCAGTAGAAGGGGTTCCTTTTTTTTGTATATCCCCAAGAATAACAATAGTCCGGATATGATCCACATCGGTAAAATTCTAGGATCACCAATAATGGATGTTATCCCTTGAAAAAGTGTTGAATAATTTATTTCCACTAATACCTAACCCATAATCTATTTGAGATCTATCAAAGTTTCTCCATGTTGGACAGGATCACCCTCCGATACATAAACCGAAGTAACCGATCCTGTTTTAGGAGAAGTAATAGAGTTTTCCATTTTCATCGATTCCAAAATTAATAAAACATCACCTTTGGTCACACTGTCCCCCTCTACAACATTTATTTTTAAAATAGTTCCAGGCATTGGCGCCCTTATGGTTCCTTCAGCACTTGATGTATCTAGAGTCGGCCTCTTCACCCCTATTTCACTTAATTTTTTATCTGGTATTTCGACTGGTGGAATGATATCAGAATTTTCTTCAGGTAAACCAACACGGTATTCCACTCCATCGACCCAAACTGATATAGGAGAAGATTGCAAGTTTCCAATTCTAATGTCATAAACTTTGCCAAGTATAGAAATTTTAAATGTGTTTCCTATCATTGGAGTTTTCTCCAAATTTGTTGAGAATGTCCCTGGTTTAAAGACCGCTGACGCCCATGGATAGTCCACTGGTCATCGTTCCCGACTTCAATTTTGTTTGTGGTATTTTTTGGTAACTGTGTTCGGTTTTTTAAGAATATTGATAGCGCAATAGCCGCCACTTTATCATTCCCAAGTTTAAAATCCGTTGCTAACGAAGAAACCTGATCAAGTTTGCTGGTAGATTCAACATTAGGTTTTCTGTCAGAGTCTTGATCTTTTAAGGAAGCATTAATACTAACTTCTCTTTTATCAGTATCATCTAAACGGTTATCCCACCATCTAAAAATATAAATCGTAACCAAAAGAAATAAAAGTACAACGAATACTGTTAACATTCCAGCAATACTGACAATTAAACCATTTTGAAGTAAATCGTACATCACCATATTTATCTTATTACAAAAAACCTATCAACTGGTCAACTATTTAAAATGAAACACATGTAAAAAATATTAGTGTTCATCATTTTCTTCTAAGACATTAAAAGGCAAGGCATGTTCGTCGACGAACACAGTAGATTCATTTGTTCCAACCTTCACATGTTGACCGTCCACAAAATAATTGATCCTCTGGATTGGATTAAATAATGGTGAATTGTTAATCAAACCCAACTTCTTTATATATCTTTCTCTAGCATCATCTGGTTCCACAGGATGAAAAATTATTGAATCATTTACTTTTAGTTGACCTAATACGGATAAATCAACGGTAGCAACTGTGCCGATTTTTGGGTACCCACCAGTTGTTTGCCTGTCAGAAAGTAAAACGATTGGATTCCCATCTCCGGGAATTTGTATCGATCCATTTGTTACTGGATCCGATACTATATCATGATTACCTGTTTTAGTGGGAATTTTATTCCCACTCAACCGCAATCCCTGCCTGTCCGACTGGTTGGTCAGGACATACGTACTTGAAAAAAATTCGTCTAATGATTCTTTTGTGAAAAGGTGATCTTGAGGTCCCAAAATAACACCAATACTAACTGGGTTATCAGGGAAACCCCTAGAATAATCTTTTATTGAAAAACCCGATTCATAAACCCTACTTTCCCCAATATTAAAAATTTCGCCTGCTTTGACGGGACCGTTACCAAAACCAGACATCACATGCATTGACCTAGATCCCATTATTTGCGTACTTAGGACACCTCCAGATATGGCCAAGTAAGACCTGAGTCCGGTAACAGACGGATTAAACTTTAAAACGCTACCATTTTTCGCTAAAAAAGAAAGATTCATAGGACAGTTTATGCCATCTAATTCTGGTTGCATGTCAGCACCAGTTATAGAAATTATTGATTCATCATGAAAATGGAAAGATGCATCCCCAAACGTTATTTCGAAAACCGCATCTTTGAAAGAATTCGATACCAATCTATTGGCGACGAAAAAGGCTTCTTGATCGACAGCCCCACAAACAGAAACACCATATTGTTCAAAACCAAACCGCCCAAAATCCTGTATCAAAGTCATAGGTCCCGAGCGTATCACTTCTATGGACCGATTTTTCACAATGATCCCTCAGTCATTGAATTAAACTCATCTGAATTAATGGGAATGAATTTTACGTATGAACCAGGCAGTATTGTAACCGGAGGTTCACAATTTACATTGAAAAGTTTTTTAGGCGTTCTGCCTATAAGTCTCCAGCCTCCTGGACTTTCAGAGGGATAGACCCCAGTCTGGTCTCCTGCAATACCTACCGACCCTTGGGGAATACGCAAACGAGGTTTTTGCAACCTAGGACAAGAAATTTTTTTTTCCATGCCACCCAAATATGGAAACCCTGGTGAAAATCCAATCATATAAACTTTATATTTAACGGAAGAGTGAATTTTGATTACTTCATCGCGAGTCAACCCTACATGTTCCGCCACATAGTCAAGATCTGGACCATATTCACCCCCATAAACTGTGGGAATTTCAACGATTTCCTTTTTCACTTGTTTCGCTGATGATTTATATACGATTGACAACTTTGACTCAATGTAATCCGTTATCTCACCTTGACCATGTTTATTGATATCATATACAACCAATAAAGAACTGTATGACGGAATGATACTGAGTATTGAAAGAGAACTTTCAGATTCTAATATACGTTTCAATGCAAAGACATATCCGTTACTTCGGTCATCTATTTTATTTCCGAACACAATGGTTACAGCAGAATCTCCACTAGGTGATATGTGTGGATAATCGATCAAGGTTAACTGGGAAACATTTTCGACAATTTTGTTATTTTAATACCCTGCGATTCAAACTCTTCCCTAAGCAGACGGGCTAATTCAACTGAACCATTTGTATCTCCATGAAGACATATGGTATCCGCCTCAAAATTAATTAATTCTCCTGTAATAGTTTCAACATTTCCATCCAAAACAAGTTTAACTGATCTTTCGATCACTTTATTAGGATCGTGAATTACGGCTCCTTCAAGATTTCTCGAAACAAGTGTCCCATCGTTGTTAACTGCTCGATCTGCATAACATTCTCTTGCTACTAATGCACCTTTTTCTCGTGCGATTTTTTCCCATATTGAACCCGCCAAAACAACGTGTATCAAAGTGGAATCATAATCGTATATCGAATCTACAATTGCTTTAGCAACAGCAGCATCCTTTACGGCAGTGTTGTACATAGCGCCGTGCGGTTTTACGTGCCGCAATTTGTGTCCTTTCACGAATGCGGCCAGCGCCCCTATCTGGTATGTCACGACGTTATAAATTTCATATGGAGGTAACGTCATTTCTCGACGCCCAAATCCATTCAAATCTGGATAAGATGGATGCGCACCTATTCCCAAACCATTTTCTTCAGCAAGTAGAACGGTTTTCCTCATCCAATTTGGGTCACCGGCGTGAAAACCTGCGGCAATGTTAGCACTCGAAATATATTTTACGATTTCTGTATCCAAACCCAATTGATATGATCCAAAAGATTCACCTATATCAGCATTAAAATCTATACGTTTGACCATAATTCATATCCACTTATTCATTCACAATAATATATAACAATGTCCGAACTTCGGTTTCCATAACCCTAAATAAAATACTTCATAAAATCTTATGCGAAGGGCAATTGTACTACCTTGCCACTTTGCATGGAGTCAAGTACTGCATCGGTAAATTCCATGTATTTAACCGCGTCCGTAAAATTCGTTCTAGTAACCGGTTCAAGTCCTCTAATAGCATTTATGAACTCTTCCTCGACGCGCCAATCAGATTGCTTTTCTAGTGGTATTTCAATAACTGACAGAGACTCTTCATTTGATTTAGCACCAGTTAGAACTAAGGATGGAGAACCAGGATTTGTAAATTCGTCAGAATGTATCCTTAAAGTTCCATTAGTACCAAATAACCATATGTCCAACTCCGGAGCAAAAGTTCCAACAACAGTCGACATCGACAAGTTAACTGCCCCCCCTCCCCAAAGATCATAGATAATATCTACTTGGTCTGGTATCGTCATTTCAACTCTTCGGCCTGTGTGATCTCTTCTGTGTTTTACTACGGTTTGTCCAACAGCCACTACAGATGAAGCTACGCCAACCCATCTCATTAAATTCTCATACCATATTCCCATAGTCATAACGTTATTACCTGACAACTCTCGTTGGTGGCGCCAATGAACTGGAGTGCTTGCATCCGGAAAATTTGAGCCTTGAAAAATCCTTGCATTCACACTGATTAAATCCCCAATGAACCCATCACTAATCAAATCAATGACATGTTTCTCAATTTTCATTGTATGTGGAGGCGGAACTACCTGGGTTATGAGATCTGGATTTTCTAACGAAGCTTGTAACATGGCATGTCCCTCTACAGAGTTCATAGCCATTCGTGCCTCGCACAAAACATGCTTTCCATTTTCTAACGCAGCTATGGTCGCAGTTGAATGCATATAGGGCCAGGTACCAATACAGACAGCATCAATATTGTCATCCTCCACAAGATCTAACCAATTTTCATAAGGATTTTCAATTCCAAGTTTTTCAGCCGCTTTTTTACTGGATTCATAGGATCTATTTGCGACTCCAGATAAAATCACTTTATCCTGGGCTTTAAAACCAGGAACGTGTCTTAATTCTGTGTTGCCACCCGCTCCAATAAAGCCGATTTTTATGGTTTCATTCATATACCAAGACTCCTAAGATAAATCGAAATAATCACTATTCTGCGATTAATAAATTGGTTAGACAATTACTTTAAGGTTTTTGAAATTAAATTTTTTGTAATATGGCTGTTAGGATTTAACATATCCATATAAATATCATGTAGATGAAAACAACCCCAGAAAAAGTAGAATTGTTGAAAGATGGAGTAGAAATCGTTTGGAAAAACGGTGGAAGGATGCTCTATCCCTATAAGTATCTAAGATTACAATGCAGTTGTGCGGGTTGCGTCGAAGAAATGACAGGCAAAGCTCTCCTAAATGTTAGTTCAATACCTGATGATATTATAATAGCCGATTACCTGGAAATAGGTAATTACGCCCTGCAGTTCCTATGGACGGACGGCCACCAAACCGGAATTTACCCTTATGAATATTTGTTAAAACTTGGGAACAGCGACAAACAGGTACAACTTTCAAGTTGAACGTTATACCAGAGACTTTACCGTTGCTATTACATCATCTACTCCGGGCATAAAACTCATTTCCAAGTCCCGGTTGTATGGAACAGGAGTATGTGGGGATGTAACTCTTTTTACTGGGGCATCCAAATAATCAAATGCTCTATCAGCGATAATGGCAGCAAATTCAGAAGCCATTGAAGCCCGTGGAGTATCTTCATCTACAATAACGGCTCTGTTCGTTTTCATTACTGTTTCGAGAATTATCTCTTCATCAAACGGAGATAAGGAAAGCATATCCACCACTTCTGCACTTATACCCTCTTCGGATAATCTCTTTGCCGCTTCCTGACAAACAACGGATGTATACGACATACCAATTAAAGATACGTCGGAACCTCTAGATAAATACCGTCCCTTCCCTATGTCTATTGTGAACGATTCATCAGGAACAAAGCCTTCCAAATTGATTAGCTTTTTATCGTTCACGACAAAAACCGGATCATCATCACGTATCGATGCAGCTAACAATCCTTTACAGGAATAAGGATCAGAAGGAACCACTACTTTCAAACCAGGGATATGGGCCAGCATGGAATAGAAACTCTCAGAGTGTTGGGCAGCGTGTCCAGTTCCAGCTCCCGACCTGGCAAAAAGTGTGAGAGGTACTTTAGTTTGACCTCCAAACATATAACGACTTTTTGCGGCATTTGAAAGTAATTGATCATAAGCGACCGTTACAAAATCAAAATACATCACGTCTACGACCGGCCTCAGGCCCGTCAAAGCGGCACCCACCGCTGCACCTACGAAACCCGCTTCAGATATTGGAGCATCTCGTACCCGCTCAGGTCCAAAATCTTGTACTAATCCTTTAGTCGCTGCAAAAGGTCCTCCCCAAGCATCCAGAGGCTCTTTGGTCTCCTTATCAAAACCTCCAGATATATCTTCCCCCATTAGAAACACATCGGTGTCGCGCTGCATTTCGTAACGGAGAGTAGAGTTAAACGCGTCACGATATCGAATCTTGTTTCCAGGTACGCCTTCGTATCCCGGTCCTAGGGGGTTAGACTTTGAATCGACAGTCATAAAGTAATTTCCTCAATTTATTTGTAGTTTATCTAAGTCCCAAAACAGAATTCGAGTAGTTTACGTAGACGTCCTTGTAAAGTTCTTTTTCATCTGGCATAGGACTGGTTAAGGCAAATTCAATAGCCTCCACAATTTCTTCCTCTATCATCTTCCGTATTTCTTTCAGCCTTTCGCCTTTTATTAATCCGTTTTTAGTTACCCGTTTTTCGAAAAGTTTTAAACAATCCCTATTTTTATAATAATCTTCTTCTTCCTGCTTGCGGTATTTCTTCGGATCATCAGCATGAAAATGGCCATGGTATCTATAAGTTTTTAACTCTAAAAACATTGGGCCTTCTCCGGATCTAGCCCTATTAATCGCTTCTCCAGCAGCTTCATAAACTGCAAAAACATCCATTCCATCCACTTGCAAACCGGGCATACCATATCCTTCTGCTCTAGACGCAATATCATCCGTTGAAACAGCATACCACGAAGGTGTGGCTTCAGCGTACCCATTGTTTTCGCATGCGAAAATCACAGGTAATTTCCAAATTGAAGCTAAGTTCATTGATTCATGCAAAATACCTTGGGAAGTAGCTCCGTCTCCAAAAAATGCAACACCAATAGATTCTTTTTCTGTGCCTCTATATTTCGATGTTAACCCCGCTCCCACCGCAAGGGGAATTGAAGCTCCTACTATGGCATTAGCACCCAACATACCTTTAGAAAAATCCGCTATGTGCATTGAGCCGCCTTTACCATGACATTGCCCTGTGGCACGACCCATGATTTCCGCCATCATTCTATTGATTTCAAGTCCTTTGGCTATACAATGACCATGTCCCCGATGAGTAGACCCTATCCAATCTTTATCAGTTAAATGAGCGCATATACCCACAGGCACCGCTTCCTGACCATCCGATGGGTGAGTAACTCCCATAGCATTACCTTTAAACGTTTGCTCCAACATAGTCTCTTCAAAACGTCGGATTTTGTACATTGTTGTGTATAGCCACTCGAGTTTTGCCGGATTGATTTCTTCTACCGTATTGTTAATAATGTTTTTTTGTTTTTTTCTTGGCAAATAAAACTCCTCTTAAATAAAGGGATCGATCCAAAAATAACTTG
>PCAX01000065.1 GCA_002730795.1 Chloroflexota bacterium | reverse complement strand
TTTAAGGCTTGTAACTTTTCGGCCCTATCATATAACTCCGTCGCTTTTTTTCGGCTCATCAAGATCTAATCCCTCCATACAAATTCCTTTTTATTATTATTTCCTCAACTTTTGGGTGAACCAATCCACCCACACTTAAACCAAGAGATAAAAGGTTTCTGATTTTAGTAGATGACAAATCAATATACGGACCATCAATAAACACAGGAGATGAGGTAAAGGGATATAAATTTGTATCCAAAATCGCATTGCTATTTTTTCTTTTATAAAAAACTATATTAGCAAGCTTTGATAAATCTTCTGATCGATACCAGTTCCCAATTGTTTCCATCGTATCATCACCAAAAATTACGTAAATTTCACCTATATGTTTATAATTTTTCCGCATGTTAATTATTGTGTTGATAGTGTATGTTGGAGTTCCTATTCGTATATCAATATCGCTAACTTCTATTCCTTCAATATCCGTTACTGCGGCTCGTGCCATATCCAGTCTATCTTCAGCACCTGCAAAAAGATCATGGCCTTTCAGCCATTGATCCAATACTGGAACAATATAGACTGTATAAAGGTTAAATTGCTTACGAGCTAACTTGGCTATACTTATATGACCACAGTGCAAAGGATCAAAACTCCCGCCAAAAATTCCTATCCGCTTTAATCCCATTCAAATTCCCACCCATTTACTAAAACGGTATCACCTTGCCTAACACCTTCCTTCCTTAAGGCACTGTTTATCCCAATTCTTTCTAAACGGTTATGGAATTGAATTCTCACCCGCCAGTCATCCAAATCACTTCCTTCGGCAAGACGTATTGCCCTAGGATGAATAATCCTATAAACGCCGTCCTCTTCCTTATAAACAGAATCAAATACGTTTTTTGTTTCTGGTTTAATAACATTGGTTGGAACAATTTTTTTTTGATTATTGTTTTTAAAATCGTTAATCACATAAACTATCCTTTTTACCAAGTCTTCAACACCTTCTCCAGTTTTCGATGACAAGAAAAATGGCTCGGTATTAATACCGGACTCGGCGATAGATTCTCTTATTTCATTTTTTAAGTGACTTACTTCAGGAAGATCCAATTTATTCACAACTAATATTTGTGGTCGTTGCGTTAATTGTTTGTCAAACAATTTGATCTCTTCATTGATATCAAAAATCTTTGATGGAATATCATTTTCCGTTCCATCTACTACATGAATCAGAATCCTCGTTCTCTGGACATGTTTCAGGAACGCGTGTCCTAGTCCCACACCTTTATGTGCACTTTTTATTAAACCAGGTATATCAACCATAACAAATTCTTGGTTTTTGAAGGTAACAGTACCTAAGTTAGGCTCCAACGTCGTAAAAGGGTAATTAGCTACCCTTGGACGCGCGCTACTCACTGAACGCAACAAACTAGACTTTCCGGCGTTTGGCATGCCTATAAGGCCAACATCCGCCAATAATTTTAGTTCCAAATTGATTTTTTTGGTCTGTCCTTGTTCTCCACTTTCAGCCAACAGAGGTTCTTGATTAGTTGGGGACACGTATCTCGCATTTCCGATCCCTCCTCTACCTCCTTTGGCCACAGTTGTTTGTTTTCCCTCGCTATCTAAGTCTACAACGTTTGTTTTCCCATCCAATTTAAATCTAACTTCAGTTCCAATTGGAACCAAGATCGTCATATTATCTCCGTGGGAGCCTCTCTTTTTTGTTGTTCCACCTTTCATACCGTTTTCCCCTGTAAAATGCCGTTTTTTCGTAAATTTTGACAAAGTTTTTATATTTTTACTACTACATATAACAACATCACCCCCTCCTCCACCATCACCTCCTGATGGACCTCCTTGAGGATTATGGGCTTCCCTTTGAAATGAAACCAATCCATCACCACCGGCACCAGCCTTTACCTGTATTTTCACAGAATCTATCATTGTTTTTAATTAATTCTTAGTAATATCTCTAAATATAAATGTTAATCATAATAAAAATAATAGTGTGATAAGTGTTATATATTTTGAATAAACAATCTTGAACAACATGAGATGTTATGTGAATAACTTTGGATTAAAGGTAAATAATTGTTTAATAAAAAGAAAAACTTCTTGAATAAGAGTATTTTTTACGCGATGTGTTTGGGTTGAATTAAAATTGGTTAGATATGTTTCACAATCAATTCACATATGAAACAACTAGACTTCGAATAGATGATATTTGTTCACGTAAAACGTAATCTTTTATTAGTGTTTTTTCGATAGCTTTTTGGCCGTATATAACAGTTGAATGATCTTTATTACCAAGCAGTTGGCCGATTGATGTAGAAGTTAAATGAGCATCTTCCCTTAATAGATACATGGCTATGCGCCGTGCCGTTGAAGAGGTTTTATCACGTCTATTCCCTTTTATTGTTTCTATTGCAACACCAGTGATTTTTTCAACTGCTTTTAAAATTTCTTCAGTATCAGGTTTGCTACTTGTAGGTTCAGAAAACAAACTTTTTATCGCATATTCTGCCAACTCGAGGGTAATCCGAGCACCGACGAGGTCCGAATAAGCAATCACTCTGTTTAATGCCCCTTCTAGATCCCTCACATTTTTATAAGGAATATTAGCCAACATTTCGATAACATCATTATCAATATTTGAAGCTTTATGCGTCAATATTGCCAGTCGTGTTTCATAATTGGGTGGTTGAATATCTAATTCAAGTCCTCCTCCTAACCGGGATTTTATTCGCTCCTGTAAATGAATTTTATTTGAAGGTTCATCTCCACTTACAACAATTTGTTTTTGGGCTAAGTGGAGTTCATTAAATGTATGAAAGAATCCCTCTTGTGTTTGTTCCTTTGTAGAAACAAATTGAATGTCATCTATTAATAACGCGTCAACATTTCGATATTTTTTTCGAAACTCTGCTGATTTACCTTTTCGTATAGCTGCTATGTACTCATTGGTAAACGTTTCGGACGTAACATATATGACGGATTTTCCTTGTTGTTCGAGAGCGTGACCAATTGATTGCATGAGATGCGTTTTTCCAAGACCTACTTTAGAATAAATGTAGACTGGATTGTATACCTTGCCAGGTTGTTCGGAAACTTTTACAGCCGCGGCCAAAGCTAACTCATTTTCTGGTCCTCTAACGTAATCGTCGAAGGTGAATTTGGGATTGAGTTTCAACCGTTTTTTTTGGACGGTTCTTGAAGTTGAGTTGTGATGGAATTCTGGTTTGTAAGGCTTTTTAGTTTTTGGATCTTTCGAAGTGACGTGAAAAAGAACTTCTAAGTTCTCACCGGTAACCCTATTTACGGCATTAGAAATACTGGATAATAACCTTTTTTCTAGCATTTCTGCGGCAAAAGGGCTGGGGGTATAAATATTTAACTTGCCATCGACAAGAGATTCAACTGAAGTATCTCGGAGCCATGTTTCAAAGTTTGGTCTTGGTATTTCTAGCTGTAATTGCCCTAAAACTGCAGACCATATTTTTTTAGCGTTATTGGCCGCCATCCATTCCTTTCTCTCTAGACGAACACCACCGTTCTGTGACACCAGTCCAGATAATAAATTAAACCTTTAAATGGGGGATATGTTATCAGCGAACAGGTGTCAAAAAAACCATGGAATACAACACCGACTGACAACGATAAGTTAACTACATTTTGGTTGAAAAACCAATCTATAATGATAGAAATGAAAAAATATTTTGTTAATTTTTTTCCATAATGAAAATCAAAAAACCTAAAAACGATTAACTTTGAGATGAAGTTATATATTTCGAGTTAATTTTATCGGGATAGCGCGATTGAAAGCGCGTTTAACTAAAATGAGGTTAAAAAAAATGCGGTTGGTTTTTTTTGGATCATCAAAAGAATCATCAGAGGTTTTGAACAAGCTTCTGAATGATGATTTTAAAGTGGACCTCGTGGTAACTCAAGACAGTAAAGCATCAGGTCGTGGCCTAAGAATAAGTGTTACTCCGGTCGAAAAAGTTGCAAAAACTAAAAATCTTGAAGTGACGAATGGAAATGATCTTTTTCAAGAGGATCAAATAAAAAAATTAATTAAAAGAAACCCCGATTTATTTGTCGTTGCAGCTTATGGGAAAATTTTACCGAAAGCGATCCTAAAAATTCCGCGCTTAGGCACAATAAATATCCATCCATCCATGTTGCCCCTTTTCCGAGGACCAAGCCCCGTGGCAACGGCTATCTTAGAGGGAGTGGGGAGTACAGGTGTTACTATAATGCTTCTTGATGAAGGAATGGATACAGGACCAATAATAAAACAATCTGATGCTATTACATTACGAGGTGATGAAAAATGTTCGGAACTTTCTAGGATGCTTTTTGAAATAGGTGGAAATCTTTTAATTGATTCAATAAGGGATTTTGAGCGTGGTGTGATACAAACAACTGGCCAAGATGAATCATTGGCAACCTTGACTAAATTAATTCGATCATCTGATGGCGAAATAAACTGGAATGAGAAAGCAATTAAAATTTATAGGCTCATGAGAGCTTTTGACGAATGGCCTGGAATATACACTTTTTGGGAAGGTAAAAGACTTAAAATTATTGATATGGAAATCACCGAAAACACACACTGGGTGATTGAACCAGGAAGAGTTGTCAAAAAAGGTAAAAACATGTTTATAGGAACAGGTTCTGGGCCGCTAAAAATCTTGTCTCTACAGTTAGAGGGTAGGCGAACCATAACAGGTAACCAATTCTTGGTGGGGTATCATTCAATAGTCGGCAGTACCTTACCGACATAGATAAGAAATTTACTCAGTTGAAGAAAGTAATTTTATTTCCCTGTGGGCTATGTGGCTATCTACAAAGTCCAAATTTTCTTTCCACCAGTTACTACCGTAATAAGTAGCTTCCTTTTTATTAATATCTTTAACAGTATCTCTGTGGGATCTTATTCAGGTATTCTGTACTTTTATTCCTATGTTTCCTCAGCAAGGGTAAATTCCTTGTCGGAATAGGTTGAGCTAGCTATTCATTTGGCCTTGATTTATCGTATAAATCCTAAGGCAGGCAATTGTATTGTTCAGATTCTTATTTCCTTACCTCCAGAGGATATAAAAATAATTCAAAGTGTAAATACTAATTGCCACCAAATATTTTTGATAAAGAATTTCGGGAACGTTGATTGGAGAAACGTTTCATGAGTTTTTGCATTTGTTTAAATTGATTTAATAATTGATTAACTTCAGCCGAACTAGTTCCCGAACCTTTTGCTATACGATTTCTGCGAGACCCATTTATGATGAGTGGATTTTCACGTTCTTTGGCTGTCATAGACAATATTATCGCTTCAACATATTTAATTTTATCATCGTTTATGTCCCCTAAATTTATTTTTCCTGCTGCTGAATTCAGTCCAGGTATCATGCCAATTAATTCTGATGTACTACCCATACGCTTAAAGTTAGTAAATTGGGCTAAAAGATCATTCATGGTAAATTGATTGCGTTTTATTTTTGTCTCTAAATTTAGGGCTTCTTTTTGAGTATATTGTAATTTGGCTTTTTCAATTAACGTTTCTACATCACCCATACCTAATATACGTGAGGCAATACGTTCTGGATAAAAGGGTTCGAATTGGTCAGGCTTTTCGCCTATTCCTATGAATTTGATTGGTAAGCCAACGGCATTTTTCATTGATAAGGCAGCTCCACCTCTTGCGTCTCCATCCATTTTGGTTAGGATAATTCCGGTCATTCCTATTGTATCGTTGAACATTGTGCCAGACCGGACCGCATCCTGGCCGGTCATTGCATCAAGAACCAATAAAATTTCATCTGGTTTTATAGCATCTTTGATTTGCTTTAATTCCTGCATTAATTGTTCGTTTATGGATAGTCTTCCGGCAGTATCCACAATGAGATATTGAATATTTTCCTTTTGAGCAAACTTTTTTGCTTCGATAGCCACTTTGTATGGTGTTGCCGTTTTGGCGGTTTCTTTATAAACAGGGATATTCGATTGTTTTCCGAGTTGGTCCAGTTGTTCAACGGCTCCAGGCCGCTGTAAATCACAAGCTGCCATCATAACGGAGTTGTTCTGCGATCTTAAATGTAGGGCGAGTTTAGAAGTCGTCGTTGTTTTTCCTGTTCCTTGTAACCCTATCACCATAATAATTGTTGGAGATTTATCGGAACGGCAGATGTCACTTTTTGTGCCCCCAAGTATTTGGGAAAATTCTTCCCTTACAAATTTAATAACCGTTTGGCCCGGAGATAAAGAAGCAAAAAGTTTTGCTCCCATAACCTGTTCTTTTACGCGAGAAATGAATTCTCGAGTCACTTTATAGTCGACATCTGCTTCTAACATTGATAATCGGACCTGTCGAAGCGCATTATCTACATCTTGTTCAGTCAGTTTTCCTTTCTTGGATAAATTTCCAAGAACAGAAGTGAGTTTTTCGCTAAGTGATTCGAACATTGGCTTAGGCTTTTGGGAGATGCTGAAACAATTCCACAGCTGTTATTTTTTGAACATCAGTTTTGGTCCAACCAGGTGCTGTTTCTTTCAATAGTAGTTGGATGTTATCTATATCGGAGTAAATTACTTCAATTATGGCTACATCTGTCACTATTAAATTGACACAACCCTTGGAAGTGAGAGGATAAGAACAATTTCCAACAATTTTAGGTTCATTATTGGTTGTTGTATGTTCCATCGTTACTATTACAGTAGGGGTGTTTTCCGCCAAATCCATGGCTCCTCCAATTGATCCTATACCCCTAGACGAGATCATCCAGTTAGCAATATCGCCATTTTTTGAAACTTGTAGAGCCCCCAAAACTGTAACGTCAATATGCCCCCCTCTTATCATATTGAAAGATTCTACGGAATCAAAAAAAGCCATACCGGCTATTGGTTTAGGGAAGTTTCCTCCCGCATCCATAATGTTTGGGTTTCCTTCACCTTTTGGCCATAATTCTTGATAACCTAGCAGACCATTTTCTGCATGATAACGGATGCTAGTATTTTTGGGTAAGTAGTTAGCGCAGAGTGCTGGAATCCCTATACCTAAATTAACAGCAGAACCTTGAGGTAAATAACGTGCTGCCTTTTTAGCAATATCTTCCCTCGATGATCTAGGAGCAGGATCTCCTCGATAATGTTTTGGGCTCATGGTAATGGATCTCCAGCCTCACGTTCAATTAATCTGTTGACATAAATTCCTGGTGTCCCAACGCGTTCAGGGTTAATTTTTCCAGGTGCCACAATTTTGTCTACTTCAGCAATGGTCACCTTTCCTGCTGTTGCCATAGCGGGGTTAAAAGATCTGGAGGTTCCAACGTATTCTAGGTTTCCAAAAGTATCGGCACGGTGAGCACGAATTAGAGCATAATCAGCTGGCAAGGCAAATTCTAATAAGTAAGTTCGACCGTGAAAAGCTCGTTGCTCTTTTCCTTCTGCAACAGGTGTTCCCACCCCTGTAGGAGTGTAGAAGGCTGGGATACCAGCTCCAGCAGACCTGATTTTCTCTATTAATGTTCCTTGCGGAATTATTTCCACTTCACATAATCCTTCTTTCCAAGATTTTTCTATATCACTTAAGGGTTTGGTGGTTCCTGGAACCGGGAACGAACAAACGATTTTTTTTACTTGGTTTGATTCAAAAAAAATCCCATGATCTATAGGTTCTATATTTGAAGGCCATCCGTAACCAGTAGTCTTAGAAATACCAGCCACATTTCCTATTAAAGTTAGATTCTTCAATCCAGAGTCCCTTAAGGCGAGCATTAAACGTGTAGGTTGGCCGCCAGCTCCACCGAAACCACCTATCATGATTGTTGAATTACTTTTAATATCAGAAATAGCTTCGTCGTATGTCTTACAAATTTGTATTTTCATTGAAATATGCTTGAATAACCGGAAGGTATTTGGAATTATTTAAAAATTCTAGATATATAAACATTTTTTTATGATTATGATTTTAACCTAATTCTAAACACATCGGCGTTACGGTAAAAATTTATAAACAAATAATTATAAAGTTTATATTTCAAAATAAGGAGATAATTTGAAAATAGAAAAAATTCGGTTAAGGCGCCTCCACGGCTCAATAAATGTAGAAAATAATTTTTGGGAAGAACGTTTGGTTCAACCTCTAGATGTCTATAGAAATTTTTCTGAAAAAGGAACAAGGGGAGTGATTCCAGATATAACAGGTATTGATATATCCGGAAAGCCTAATTCTTCAATGCCATATGATGCCGTGTTTGTCCAAATTGAAACTGACGAAGGGATTCATGGTATAGGCGGACCAATTACTGATTCTATAGCATACATTGTTGCAACCCAGCTAACTGAATTCCTAATCGGGGCGAACCCTCTTTCTATTGAATATTTGTGGGATATAATGCATCGATCTCAAGTTCACGGACGACAAGGTGAAACAATGATGGCAATCAGTGCCATTGATTGTGCACTGTGGGATTTAAAGGGTAAATATTTCGGCGTGCCAGTCTATGTTTTATTAGGCGGACCTACCAGACAAAAAGTACCTGCCTATGCGTCAATGTTGGGTTTCAATGTTACGGATATGGGCAAGGTCAAGGAACGAGCCTTGGAATATAAAAAGAAGGGTTACACAGCCCAAAAATGGTTTTTCAGATATGGTCCCATGTCTGGCTATGAAGGTCTTAAAAAAAATGTGGAAATGGTAAAAACAGTGAGAGAAACTGTAGGTGACGACTATGACATAATGCTCGATTGTTGGCAATCAATGGATATTGGCTATGTACTGAAGTTAATCAAAAATATTGAGGATTATAATCCCGCATGGTTGGAAGAATGTGTTATGCCTGATCGAGTAAGTAGCTACAGAAAAATTAGAGAAAAAACGTCGATACCCCTTTCAGGGGCGGAGCATGAGTACACCCGTTGGGGCTTTAAACGATTCATTGATCAGGAAGCGTTAGATATATTGCAACCAGATATCTATTGGGCTGGAGGATTATCAGAAACCCTGAAAATAGCAACTTTAGGGACAGCTGCTGATTTAATTACGATACCACATGGACATTCCACACAAGCGGGCGCCCATTTTTCGGTGACGCAATCACCGATTCATACACCGTACCAAGAATATTTGATTAAATGGAATGTGATACATCAACACTTTCTCAAAGACCCCATCGTTCCAATACATGGAAACATAAAAATTCCAACTATACCGGGTATGGCAATGGACCTAGATCCTGAAAAAATCCAAAAAGAAGAAGAATTTTTACCGAAATAAAAACAAAATCCTTAATTAGAATGTCCAAAAACTCCCTTTGGATTTGACCATTCATCGGGGACTCTAACTGCTAAAACTTCCCCGTCGCATGTTAAGACCTGATTGTGGGAAAACAATTCGGCAACAAACAGAGTTGTTTTCGGTTTTCTTTCTACGATTTTTGCTCTTATAGTAACAGGACCATCAATTGGTGTAGGTTTTCTATAGTTTACTTTTAAAAACCCTGTGGCATACCATATGGTAGGTTCTTCGCCGATATCCCTGCCCTCTTCTCTGTACGCGTCGGCTATAGATGTACAAATACAGTGGCAGTCAATCAAAGTTGCTATTGTTCCGCCGTTCATTATATCTGGTGGCATCGCTGAATGATGTGTTTTTGGTTTAAACACACAAACGGACTCGTTTCCATCCCAAAAGGATTTGATTTGTAATCCTTGTTTATTAGATGCTCCACATCCATAGCACATATTTCCAGTTAGTTTATCTTGAAAAAATTTAGACATAGATTGTTCCTAAACACCGGTTTGTATAATTGATTTTTTTCTTCGTCGCCAGTGTTTTTTTGAAGACCTAGATTTTGGTGATATCAAAGTGGGGCGTTTTGATAATAATTTAAGAGGACTTATTTGATTTCCAACAATAGTCAACTTGGGAGTTAACAGTGATTTTACAGTGCCATTAGCCTTTTTGTTTGACACAATATTAGGCATTTTAGACAAGTACTTTCCAGTGTCGCTATTCTTAACGGAAGCTATATATTCAGGTGTTCCTTGGGCGATTATTGAACCCCCTTGTGCGCCTGCTTTCGGACCTAAGTCTATGATCCAATCGGCACTTTTTATTAGATCGAGATGGTGTTCAATTAAAATGACGGTATTACCCTTGTCTATAAGTCGTTGAAGAACGAATAGGAGCTTAGCTACGTCATCAAAAGAAAGACCGGTGGTTGGTTCGTCCAGAATATAAAGGGTACTATCTGTTGAACGTTTTGAGAGTTCGGAGGCTAATTTAATTCTCTGTGCCTCACCACCTGAGAGAGTTGTTGCGGGTTGACCCAATTTAATATATCCGAGACCAACATTAGTTAACGTTTCCAATTTTTTTTGTATATGAGGAATATTGTTGAAGTGTTCGGTAGCTTCTGACACTGTCATATCAAGAACTTCCGAAATGGATTTATTCTTAAATTTAATCTCGAGAGCTTCTCGGTTGTAACGGGCGCCGAGACATAGCTCACAAGGTACTGTGACATCTGGGAGAAACTGCATTTCTATTTGTAAATAACCTGCACCCCCACAAGTTTCACATCGGCCACCTTTCACATTAAACGAAAATCTACCTGGTTTGTATCCTCTAGATTTAGCTTCTGGCATGGAAGCAAATAATTCCCTAATGGGAGTAAATAGACCAGTATAAGTTGCTGGATTAGAACGTGGTGTTCGGCCAATAGGACTTTGATCTATGTTAATCATTTTGTCCACATTGTTCAGCCCTTGTATTTCATCATGCATCCCTGTTCGTTCTCGTTTTTTATAAAAATGGTGAGCAAGTTTTTTTGAAAGTATTTCATTTATCAATGTACTTTTACCAGAACCTGAAACTCCGGTTATGCAAACTAAGCAACCCAATGGAATAGCGACAGTTATATTCTTTAAATTGTTTTCCCGGGCACCTATAATAATTATTTCCTTCCCGTTCCCCAGTCTTCTCGTTAGTGGCATGGGTATCATTTTGGTCCCATTTAAGTAATTACCAGTTATAGATTCGTTATTTTTTGTTATTGCTCTAATGTCTCCTTCTGCAACGATGTAACCTCCATGTTCTCCCGCGCCGGGGCCTAAATCTATTAAATGATCTGCGGCCCGCATAACTGCTTCATCGTGTTCGACGATTAATACAGTGTTACCAACGTCGCGTAGATTTTGTAAGGTCTTTATTAACCGGTTATTGTCTGATGGATGTAAACCGACGGATGGTTCGTCACAAACATATAAAACGCCCATTAGGCCGGAGCCGATCTGAGTAGCTAAACGGATCCGTTGACCTTCACCGCCCGACAACGTGGAAGCAGTTCGATCCAAAGATAAATAGCTCAGGCCAACTTGTGATAAAAACCGTAATCTTGATTCTATTTCTTTTAAAATATCTTCGGCTATAGATATTTCCGTGCCCGTCAAGGGTAGATCTGACAGCGGCATATCTTCGGATAATTTTAAGGTTGAGTCCCTGTTATGGCAAAGTTTTATCCAATTTATACAATTATCGATCGATAACTTAGTTACCTCAATAATGTTCATCCCTAGGATAGTGACTGACAGTGCTTCAGGTTTCAATCTTGACCCGTTACATTTTGCACATGGGTTTTTTGCCATATAATTTTCTATGTTTTCGCGAATGGAATTGGATTCTGTATTGTTGTAGCGCCGTTCCATATTTGGAATAATCCCTTCAAAATCTGTGAACCATTCATATTGTCTTCCTTTCTTATTTACGTGTATTAGTTTAATTTTTTCGCGTTGGGTCCCATAAAGGATTAACGATAAATTTTCTGATGTCATATCTTTTACAGGAATATCCAAAGAAAATTTATAATGAAAAGCTATAGAGTCCAGCATCGATTGATATGCGGGAGAATTTTTCCCATCTCGAGACCAAGGCTGAATTGCCCCAGAATTGATAGATTGTTTTTGGTCGGGGATGATTAGGTCAGGGTCTATTTCCAATTTGAAACCTAAACCGGCACAACTATCACATGCCCCAACGGGAGTATTGAACGAAAAGCTTCTTGGTTCCAGTTCTTCTAATGAAATATCACAATTAGTGCAAGCGTAATGTTCAGAGTATGTTGTATCAGTGGAAAGATCATCGCTATCTTCCATTAGCGAAATAGTAGTATACCCTCCCCCCAATTTCAGAGCGGATTCGACTGATTCTGAGAGCCGCTCCTTATCAAAGTCTTTCTTTAATATTAGCCTGTCGACAACCACATCTATATCGTGCCATTGATATCTATTTAATTTTATTTCTTCAGATAAATCATGAATAATTCCATTTACCCGTACCCGAACAAATCCTTCATTTTGGACTTTTTCCAATGTGTGTAAGTGTTCGCCCCTCATGTGTTTAATTAATGGAGAAAGTACTAAAAACTTCGAATTGAGAGGTAATTTAAGAATGGAATCAACGATCTCTTGTATTGATTGTTGCTCTATCTCTTTACCACACTGATGACAATGCCGGCGACCAACCCTGGCAAACATCAATCTTAAATAATCATATATTTCTGTTACAGTTCCGACTGTTGATCTGGGATTTTTTGATACACCTTTCTGGTCGATTGATATTGACGGACTTAATCCTTCTATACTGTCCACATCAGGTTTTTCCATACGGCCCAAGAATTGTCGTGCGTAGGCTGATAACGACTCGACGTACCTTCGTTGACCCTCAGCATACAGTGTGTCAAATGCTAGACTGCTTTTACCTGACCCAGAGACACCGGTGATCACAACGAGCTGGTCTCGGGGTATAGCAACATTAATATTTTTCAGGTTATGTTCTCTGGCACCATTTACGGTGATTTTGTTACCAGACATTTTTAGGACCTATTATGTGAATTTTGTTGTTGATTACTTTCTCTATATCTAATGTCATCCATAAAAGATTCAGATTTTGCGGAACTCCCTAAGGTGTAATGGAGATACTGCCTCAAAATTCTAGCGGTACTTCGTAGTGTATTGTCATCGACTTTCACATTACAAATATCTAGCCAGTTAGATCGTTTTAGATTTTTCAACAATTTAATTGTGTTAATGGAAGCAGGCAACAATGGCTGCCCTCCAAATGGTTTCGCTCCCATTGAAACCAAGCCACCTTTATCTGTTGAAAACAGATGATTTCCGGGGTTGATTGTTTTTCCTGTTTCCACACAATTATCAAGCTCAGGAGCAAAACCTGTTACTTGTAATAATTTAACTTCATACCATCGCGTCAGCATTTCTAATTTCACGGTGTCCTCTAATATTGATAGAGATTCTACCAATAATTTAAATAGGGAAGGATTAGGACTTCCTTCCATGGAAAATTTTTCGGCAATTTCTCCTATATATGAACCCCTTGCCATACGCGAAACATTATTTCTGAACCCTGGAAACCCATTCAAAGTTTCCGCTTGGGTAAAAATAGATAAATTAGTGTTGATCCTTACAGATAATTTAACGAATTTCAATAAATCTAAAGGCCCACCAATTCTAGAGCGTGGCTTTTTTGCACCCTTCACTATACCTCTAATTAACCCATGGTGTGGTGTAACGATATTGATTAACCTGTCTGACTCGCCAAAGTTATTTGTTCTTACAACAACAGCTTCAGTTGTTTGTAATTCGGGTCGAAAATGTTTCATTAAATTTTACCCATTTGTTAAGCAAAAACGTTTTGGTTAATCGCAACTGAAAATGTTACCTATGTTTGCCAGATGTAATCATTCCACGTCAATTTTTATGGAAGCCCTACTGTTTAAAGCATATCCTAATGTTGAATCGTCAACATATTCAATATCTGAACCCGATGGAAGTCCCCGGGCCAGTCTGGTGATTTCGATGTCGATGTTAGATAACGAGTCACGGATGAAAGAAGCAGTGGCTTCACCTAATAATGTGGGATTTGTCGCTATTATTAATTCCTTAATTTTGTTTTTGGTTATTCTATCAATCAGTTCTGAAATTTTTAAATCTTCTGGGCCAATACCTTGGACCGGGGATATAACACCGTGTAATACATGAAATAATCCGCTATATGACCTAGATCGTTCAATGGCTATAACATTTAAAGGTTCTTCTACAACGCAGATAGTGGTCTGGTCACGTTGATTATCATCACAGATATTACAAATAGGTCTTTCACTGACGTTCATACATTGTTTACAGATGATTAATGATTCTTTTATTCCAATAGTCGCAGCTGCTAGTTCTTCGCACTCTTCACGTTTCATGCTGATCAGATGGTAAGTTATCCGCTGGGCACTTTTTGGGCCAATGCCCGGTAACCTTTGGAAAGCTTCTACAAGTCTTCCTACCGGTTGTGGCGCAGAATTTGAATAAGGCAAAGTATTACCCTAACCCTGGAATGTTAAAACCACCCGTAGCAGAATTCATAGTTTTAGCCGCGTCTTTTTGGGAGGATTCTAAAGCTTCGTTTACCGCAGACATTATAAGATCTTGAAGCATTTCCACGTCATCCGGATCTACAACCTCAGATGCAATTGTGACAGATTCAACCTTCTTACCACCTATTAACTTGATCTTAACGGCTCCACCACCAGATGATGATTCAACTATAGATTGTTCTATTTCATCTTGGGCTGCTTTCAACCTTTCTTGCATTTTTTGAGCTTGTTGAAACAGTTTTTTGTTCATCATATTTTAATTCCTTACAAGTTGAGGTTGGCGTTATTTTTCGGTAGAAATTTTTTCCTCACCTATGATTTTTGCTCCTAATTGTAGGGCCTGTCTTACCATCGGTATGTGTTTTTCTTGATCTTTTACTAAATTACCATCAGAGTCAAAATCCCCTTGAATTCTCAGTTCCAATTCCAGAGATTGATTGTACACTTGTTCTATTGCCTCTCTAAGTGCGTTTTTTGATCTTGGATCACCCATTTCTTCCTTAAAGAGCTCCGATAATGATTTGCTTTTGAAACGTAATGATATTTTTCCATTTTCGATTATCGGCTCTTCCGTGTTTCTTAGTAATGAACCAACGGTATATTTTTTGTTCCTGGTACGCCTCATCAACCAAATGACTTTTTCCCATAGTTCTACGTTAACCTTTTCTGAAGTTTCTTCAGAGTTTTTGGCTGGTCCATCTTGTGGTGGATCATCTTGAACCAAATTTTGTGGTATTTTGTTGTTAACAGATGTTTCACCGTTATTCGATTTTTGTGATTGAGATTTGATTGTATCCCGTTTGATGTTGTTAACAGATGTTTCACCGTTATTTGATTTTTGTGATTGAGGCTTGATAACGGTTTGTTTTGGTCGTTGGGAAAAATTCTCACTTGAGGTACTCATCACGGCTAATTCTAACGGTAGTGGAGATGATGTATCACTATTAATTTTAACGTTAGCCATGGTACTAATTATTTGGAAAAGCCGGGACGTTGGTATCTGTTTTATTAATTCGATCAACTTAGGTTCAAGGTCAAAATTCTCTTTATTCTCAGTGGTAATTCCTGCATTAACCAATAAACAAGAGCGTAATACGTCGATGACCGAATTATGTAAAACGGTTAAGTTTGAACCTTTTTCTGTTTCTAGGTTTATTAATTCCAAGGCGGATTTTATGTCGGATGTTAGTAAAAAAGAAGTAAATGTTTCAGCGACTGACCTATCTCCTATCCCAAGTAATTCTCTTGCCTGAAACTCGGTTATTTCGGGATTTTCAGTCGTTCCCGATCCGTTGCTGTACGAAATGGATAATTGTTCCAATAAATTTTCTGCATCGCGAAGACTACCCCACGCTTGTTTGGCGATCAATTCTAATGCCGAGAGCTCACAATTAATCTGCTCTGCTTTACAGATTTCAACTAGGCGCCCAACTATGTCATTAGTTGATAAACGCCTAAAATCAAATCGTTGACATCTGCTGATAATAGTGGAAGGAACTCTATAAGAATCGGTAGTGCACAATATAAAAACGACTTTTTCAGGAGGTTCTTCAAGCGTTTTTAGAAGTGCATTGAAAGCAGGTGTAGTCAACATATGTACTTCGTCGATTATATAAATTTTATATTGACCCAAGGCAGGCTTAAATTGTGTACTATCTCTCAACGTTCGTATATCGTCTATACCTCGGTTTGATGCACCATCTATTTCAATTAAATCTAAATAATTTCCCATTTCGATTGACTGAGTTGTATCCGAATCTGAAACAGGTTCTCCTGTTTCTGTTGTTGGGGAATTTAATGCTTTTGCAACTATACGGGCCATTGAAGTTTTGCCAACTCCCCGTGGACCTGTAAATAAATAGGCATGCGCGATGCGATTTGAGATTATCGCTTTTCGTAATGTGTGAGATATGTGATTTTGCCCGACTATATCCTGGAATAAAGCTGGACGCCACTTACGATAAAAAACTTGTGTTTCACTCATTTGGGTAAATCTTATTTAGAATATTGCTAGTTTTACCAAACATTATATATTCTTCATTTTGTGTTTCGTGATCGTATCCCAAAAGATGAAGAATACCATGTATAGTAAGAAGTGCCAATTCACGACTCAAGTTTACGTTTTTATTTAGACTTTGTCTCACGACCTGAGGCAAACAAATTACGACTTCACCCAAGATATTTTCAAATTCTAAATCATTTGGAGGCCAGTTTTGTTCGTTGTCCGTATTGTTATTAAATGACAATACATCCGTTACAGTGTTTTCACCTTTGAATTTGAAATTTAGTGTTTGCATTTCTTCATCATCAGTAATCACTACGTGCACATTTTTGGAACTAGAGTTTTCTTTGTAAAGAGTATATTCCGCTGCTTTCCTAATAATGGATTCTTGCTGCCTCGTCATAGTAATTTCGTGTTTATGGTTAAGCACTTTAATTGACAATTATTCACCAGTTATTTTAGGTTTGGATATGAGAGTCGTTAGCTCTTTCAAAATATTCAACTTAGAAAATAGTGGGGCGTATTTGAAATCTTGGTCGCGTAAATCACTAGCAATCAACATTGATTTTTTTATGGATATGTCAACGGTAGGAGATTCATAGTAGCCTAATTCGATGTAAGTACGCGCTTCGTAAAGAGACGGAATCAGCTGTCCTCTTATTTTCTCTGATATTGGCTGACTAGATGGAGGAGGCGCTAATTCTTCGGCAAGATTTACAGTTTCCTGTAGTTCATTTAAAATTTGGGTTGTAGGGTGAAAAAAATCGGTCATTCAAACCATTCCGAATCAAATGCTAACTTCATTGGCGCCCACCAATCACCAAGTCCTGCTTCGGGAACTTTTTCTTGAAATTTAGACATTAAATCGTTCCATTCATCTGCTTTTGGGTGTGTTTCAGTGTATTTTTGAAAATCCGTGTTTGGATCGAAATCATCCTTTGCGCTACAGTACATAAATAGATGGTTGCCTATCCTGAAAATCTCCATTCTTTCTATGCCTATTACTTTAAGTCCATTAATCACCTCAGGCCAAACATTTCGATGATATTCTTCATATTTTTTAATCAATTTTGGATTATTTAATAAATCGATGGTTTGAGCAAAGCTCTACATGGTTGTAAACACTCCTTAATTTGTATAAAGTTCGACCTGAACAAATTGTTTTTGTTATCGTCTATTATAAATAGGGTAGAACCCAAGGATAAAAATGAAACGAATTGGCTTTCAAATGAAAGTAAAAAAACATCTAATAGAAAAATACGAAGAATATCATCGAAATGTTTGGCCTGAAATGCTAGACGCTCTAAAAAAGAATGGATGGAAAAATTATTCTCTGTTTATGAGGGAAGACGGATTGATATTCGGATACGTTGAAGTTCCGGACACTTTTAGAAAAGCATTGGACGGAATGGCAGGTGAAAGCGTAAACGAAAAATGGCAAGACTTGATGTCTCCTTATTTTGAGATTGCTGAAGGTGATCATGCTGATAAAAACATGCTTGAATTGAAACAGGTTTTTCATACGGATTAAGGCTAAATATGACAGTACCAACATTTATAGATACGCACCATCATCTATGGGATTTGGAGAACAACCCTTACCCATGGCTTCAGGAAGGTATAAAACATTTTGTGGGTGATTACAGTCCCATCAAGAAGACATATTTGATTAGTGACCTTATCAGAGATTCCGCAGGATTACACTTGGAAAAATCCGTTCATGTCCAGGCAGAATGGGACCATAACCTTGACCCTGTTGGAGAAACAGAATGGCTTCAACGGGTTGCTGATGATTCAAAGTCTAATAACATGCCAAATGCGATTATAGGTTATGCAGATTTATCCAAAAAAAATGTTGAAAGAACCATCGAGAGACATTCAAGATTTCCCAATTGGCGTGGGATAAGAGATATGTTGAATTGGAGTGATGATCCTAGTCTAAGGTTTGCTGCGCGTGGTAATTTAATGGCCGATGAAAACTGGCTAAATGGATACAGATTGCTTGCGAAATATGGGGGTAGTTTTGATCTTCAGATCTGGCCTTGGCAATTTGAAGATAGCGTAAACTTAGCAAGAAAAGTGCCTGACGTACCAATTATATTAGATCATACTGGTATGCCAATTGGACGAACGGACGAGGATATAAAAACTTGGAAAATTGGAATGAAAAAATTTGGTGATGAACCTAATACTTCGGTAAAGATTTCCGCCTTGGGAATGTTGGATAAGAAGTGGACCACTGATTCAATACGACCTTTTGTATTGGACACTATAGAAGCTGCGGGTGTTGATAAATGTATGTTTGCATCGAATTTTCCAGTTGATTCTCTGTTTTCCGATTATGGAACTATATGGAGGGCTTATGATGAAATAACGGCAGATTTTTCTGACGGGGAACGAGCAACTCTTTTTTACGATAACGCTGAAAAATATTATAGAATTTAATAGTGAATAGCTTCTCCGTTGACCGATGCACTTGCTTCTTTTATTACCTCTGACAGTGTTGGATGGGCGTGAGTTAATTTATGCAATTCCAGGTTTGTTCCCTCTAATAGCTTAAGCATGCCTACTTCAGCTATCAGTTCTGTAGCTTCTGGACCGATAATATGGGCACCTATAACTTCACCATTATCTTCATTTACTATAACCTTTGTGAAACCTTGTGAATCACCGATCGCTACAGATTTTCCTGCTACCTGAAAAGGAACTTTTCCTACGCTATAGTTTAGGTTTCTATGTTTAGCTTCTTCTTCAGTAAGTCCTATGGATGCAATTTGCGGTTGGCAATAAGTACAACGAGGCATATTTTCGTAATCGGTAATGGGAAAAGGTTCGAGATTTGCTATAGTTTCTGCAGCTACTATACCTTGATCAAATGCCACGTGAGCTAATGGTAACTTACCTGTTACGTCACCAACTGCGTATATTCCTGAAACATTCGTCTTCATGTGTCCATCTACCTCAATAAAACCCGGTCCAGATGTCTTCACATCGATGTTTTCGAGCCCTAAATTGTCAGTATTTGGTTGCACGCCTACGCCTAATAGAACTTTGTCGCAAACGAATTCTTTTTGTTCCCCTCCCGTTTCGTAAATTATTTGCATTAAACCATTTTTTTGCATGACTTTTTGGACAGTCGTTCCTGTTGCAAACGCAATTCCCTGAGAAGCAAATTGTTTTTCCAGTTCAGCTGAAACATCTCCATCTTCTTTTGGAACTAAACGGTCCATCAACTCAAATAACATTATTTCAGTACCATAAGAATTAAAATAGTAGGCGAATTCGCAACCTATAGCGGACGCACCGATTATGGCTAGTTTTGAGGGTTTTTCACGTAATTCCAAAGCTTGTCTGGCAGAAATTACAGAAGTCCCATTAAGTTTTATCCCTGGTAAATCTTTAGCCCTCGATCCGGTAGCGATCACAATGTTTTTTGAAGTGATGGTGTCTTCATGGTTGATTACTACTTGGGTTGACGAAGTAATTGTGCCAAGACCCTTAAATAAATCG
The DNA here is from genome assembly GCA_002730795.1 of Chloroflexota bacterium. Classification (GTDB taxonomy): domain Bacteria; phylum Chloroflexota; class Dehalococcoidia; order Lucifugimonadales; family Lucifugimonadaceae. The sequence continues at coordinate 799 of PCAX01000065.1, read as the reverse complement.
ATTTTATTTTTTTTAAATAGATAAGCTATACCTTGAGTTAAAGTTTTTGAAACCATACGGGACCTATCGACAGCTTTACCTATATCTGCAGACCAATCACCGATATCGATTCCCCATTGATCAGCATTTTTTAATGTGTTAACCAGTTCTGCATTTTTAAGTAGCGATTTTGAAGGGATACACCCCCAATTCAAACAAACCCCACCTAATCCACCGTTGCCCGTACCATCGTCTTTTTCAACACAAGCTACACTCAAACCTAATTGCGAGGCACGTATTGCGCTGTGGTAACCACCGGGACCTGCCCCTATAACAACAACATCATAAATTTTTTCGTCCATTTCAGTACAACCTCTAAATTAGCCTAAGTTTGCAATCGATAGATGGCAATCATCTTGTAAACGTCTTTATCGGCCTCTATCGGACACATCGAAATAACGGAACATGTTTCGCAAGGCGATAGCAGCTAATATTGATGATAACATCGTTGCCATCCAAATTAAAAGCCCTATGATAACAAAAGGAAACCAATGGATAGGACATGAAATTAAAGAAGAACATAACCATATTGATGTTCCAATATAGCTTAAAGATAAAATCAAGCCTAAAGCAGCTCCAAAAATTCCAGCTTTTATCAGAGTAGGAAATTTAGTGAAAATAATTAAAGGTTTACTTTTCATTAGTATCATTGAGTTTATATCTATAATAATTTTAATTTATGTCAACGAAGTTATACTGATATACCAGAATAACTTAGTAAGTGGCAAGTTCTGTCGTTGGCATTAGCAGAGGATAACAG
>PCAX01000064.1 GCA_002730795.1 Chloroflexota bacterium | reverse complement strand
CAGGATAAATAATAATCAGAAGCCCAAAAGTTTTAAATAGAACCGTCTATTATCATATCTATTACGACCGGTATATCTGATTTCAACGCTGAAGTAATCGCTCCAGGTATTTCATCTTCTCTGGTAACACGAATACCTTTGGCTCCAAATGAGTTTGCTAATGACGCAAAATCTAAAGGTGTACGAAAATCCATACCAATATAATCGCTCTTCCGTTCAGGTTGTTTCAACACGGTTTTTAAATAAACTTCCATATTCAGTTTTAGGATTCTATATGAGGAATTGTTACAGATAACATATATGACGGGAATTTTAGAATCAACCGCAGTCCACAATCCTTGCACGGACATCATAGCTGATCCATCACCTAAAATTGTTACAACGGTTTTCTCTCTATTGGCCAACTTCAAACCCATTCCCGCTCCTATGCCCCATCCAATCGAACCTCCACGGTTAGCAAACATGCTACCTGGTTCATTAAATTTCATTGTGTTACTTAGATTTGGACGGTTGCTTATAGAATCGTTAAAAATCAACACATCATCAGGCAAGCGTGAAGCCAAAATATTAAACATTGAAGCAGGAGACATAGGATTAGCTCCTTTTTGACTATCTATGGTATTTTCAAAGGCTTTTTTTATCCCTGAAGATATTTGTGCCACATTATTTGAACGCGAGACAGCGGACTCTATCTGGATACCATTCATTAGTTCGTCGAGTCTATCGGCGATCATATTAAGGGCTATTCCTGGCGAGGCCAAAATTCCTAAGTCGGTCGGTTCAGATTTTCCTATCTCAAAACCATTAATATCTAAATGAATTAATTTTGTTTCATCTTTAATAACACTACCACTTTGGTAAAAAAAATCGGAAAAAACGGGACATCCGATTGCAAAAACTAAATCCGATTGATTTAACGAGTCTCTAGAGGCTTTCTGTCTAAGACTAATCTCCCCTAAATACTGTTCGTGACCCGTAGGGAAGTTAACCTGGTTACTAACGTGTCCAAAAACTTTAGCCCCGATTTTTTCTGCAACCCTTACAGCTTGATCTATACCTCCATATTGACCCAAACGATCACCAACGATCATAATAGGGTCGTTAGCGTCAATGAGAAAATCTACGGCGTTAGAAATATCTTCAGAACTCGGTAATATATTTAACCTAAGTTTGTTTGAGGGGATGATTTCAACGTCCGCCTCGTCGTCAAGAGAATTAGCCGAAAATGAAATAAAAACCGGGCCTGTCGGTGGAGTCCTCGCTTCATTAAACGCTCTTCGAATCACAGATGGATATTGCTCTGGATGCGTTATTTCCACACTCCATTTGCAAAAAGGTTCAGCCATTCTCGCTAAATCAGATCTTCCTTCGGAGACCTTTCTCACATCTTTATTACCGGCAGTTATAACAAGGGGGGTACCCGAGTTTTTGGAATCAATTAATAAGGCAAATGCATTCCCCAAACCATTATCTATATGAAGGTTTACAAAACCAACCTCTCCTGTAGATCTCGCATATGCGTCAGCCATACCTATTGCAACTGATTCTTGCAAAACCAAGTAATATTGGATATCTTGGTAGTCTTGTAAAGCATCCATAATAGCAGCTTCACTTGTACCTGGGTTACCAAAAATATGCGTGACACCCTCAGCGCGCAGCATCTCCATAAGAGCGTATTTACCTTGCATTTTGACCATAACTTAAAACTCCATGTTTTTTTATTAATCGAAACTATATTTTTTTAGTTTGATCGTTTTCTATTAATGCTTCCCATTTTTTTTCGTAAAGTTTTTACCCTCGATTAATTCACTTAAGAAAAACTTATCAGCAGTTTACGGAGTTCCTCACTGACTATTTCCAAATCACCTGTTTGTAAATTTAATGGATCCACCCAAATACCGTCAAAACCCGGATAAGTATGCATTAGGTATATACGAGGTTTTCCTTCCAATAAAAGTTCTCCCAGCCGACAGCCCGTTGGACCGTTCCAGTCAGAATTAAATTCAATGACCGCATGAGGGATGTAGTGATCTCTATTGTGAATTACTTTGGCATCTATACCAGGTATTTCAACTATTTGGTCAACCAAAAATTTCATTTGTGACCCGTAAAATTCTATTTCATCCTTTTCATCAGTTTTGAGGAAGAGTTCGAGCGCTACCAACAAGCCGGCGATCTCCTCCTTTGAAACTTTTTGGGCTCTAGCAACCGTCGGGTACGGGGCATTAAGTATCCTGCAATATTCAATCCAATCCTTTTTACCAACGAGGAACCCAGTACTTTGAGGGCCTCGAACAGCTTTACCTCCTGAAAACGAAACCAAGTCACAACCAAGATTAGTGAACTTTGTTAGATTGGAACGCGGTGGCAGCATTGATGCAGCGTCAACAAGTACTGGCAATCCATTCCTTTCAGCAATAGAAGTTAAATCATCCAAATTAACGCAACCTGCCCCTTTAAAGGGAGATTCCAAATGTATTATCCCCGCGGTCTGACTATTAATAGAATCTTGAATTTGTTCCACTGTACAACCATCTTTTTCTCCCACTTCTATCAACTTTGATCCTGGAACAAGATACAAGCTATCATAAGAAAATCTGTGGCTTTTTTGAATGATTAATTCACAGGGAACACCCTTGGTATCAGGAAGTTTAGAAATTATTACATTATCGCCTTTAGATATTGCTGCACCCGCCTGAAGCACTAGACCACCGGAAGCTCCCGAAGTAATTGTGGCTGCTTCAACGCCTAACATTTCCGCAATTTTTTCGCCCGCAGAGAGTAACAATTCATCCATACGGACGAAACTTTCAGACATTTCTCTCATTGCTTCTAAAACTTCCGTTCTAGGTCTAGTACCGGAATACATAGTGGTTGGACCACCAGCCTGAATAATCGGTTCAAGCCCTAAATCAGAAAGCATATTGTATTTTGTTTCCACAAAAAATCCAACTTAATGAAAATTGTTCTTACATCGCTCTAATATCGCATAGGAAATAGACATTGGTATACTACTTTCGTAAACCAAATTGGTTATATTTTTAACAAAGATTCGAACAGTCCTCGTAAGTCGCTCACAATTTTAAAACATAACAAGTACATATTCATAAGGACCATGTACAATTTTGAACACAAAACTAATGAAAACTAACACATCGACATTTGCGGTATCGGCGAAACGAGTTGCAAATCAAAATTTAGATGATTGGTTGCCAAACCATGCCGTTATAATTTCTGAAAACTTAATTGCTGATGTCATCCCAACGAAAAGTTTACCCTATGAAGGTTCAAATTTAAAAATATACGATCTTGGAGAAGTATCTTTACTGCCGGGTTTAATTGACGCGCATTGCCACATGCACTGCAGTGCTACCGTGGATGCAAGCCATCTCGCCCTGACAGAAACCAATAACCAATTAATCTCTAGAGCCACAAATAATATGCGTAAGGCGGTTTTGGCGGGGACTACAACGGTCAGAGATCTTGGGTCAAAAAACGAAGTTGCATTTACTGTTAAACAAATGATCGATTTGGGGCACATCCCAGGACCAAAATTAATTGTATCTGGCACACCTGTAACAATTACTGCTGGACATTGTTGGTTTTTCGGAACGGAAGCCGACTCGGAACAAGATGTAATTAAAGCTGTTCGCAATCAGGTTAAATTGGGGGCACAATCAATAAAAATGATGGCCACGGGGGGAATGTTTACAAAAACATCTAATCCGCGAAGACCACAATATAATACTAAAATACTCAAAGCCGCCGTGACCGAAGCAGAACGTATGGGGGTAACAATAGTTGCCCATACTCTCTCCGCTGAAGGAATAACCAACTGCGTGGAAGCAGGAATACACCAACTCATACATGCCCGATGGCTGCATCACGATTATTCAAAAGGGCTGGACTACCGACCAGAGGTTGTGGATAAAATGGTTGCCCAAGGCCAATGGGTTGATCCGACAATAGGCCACCATCTTCTCGCCATCGAACATGCGAAAAAAAATAACACAGAAGAACAATCCTACCACTGGACAACAAGTCAGGTTTCCATCGGCACAGAAGACCATTTGGCACTTCTAGAAAAAATGTCTGAATCCGGAGTACAATTCACTACTGGTTTGGACATGGGGATGAACCATGCTGACCACGCCGATTCCGCTGCTAGCGCCTGGGCATTCGTCGAAATGTTAGGATGGGACAACTGGAAAGCAATCCGAGCTGCCACTACGCAAACCGCTAGTGCATTGGGTGTTGAAAAAGAAGTAGGTAAAATCGCGAAGGGTATGAAAGCTGATCTAGCCTCATTCGAAGGCAACCCCGCCAATAACATCAGGGATATGCACCGCGCAACTTCTGTATTTAAGGACGGGAAAATATTGAAATTGGAAAACCGGGTCCTAGTTTAAATTTAATAAAACACCACAAAAACTCAACCACAGGTAAAAAAATAATAGTTGTTTTTTAGTACGAACCGGTTGATTATCACAGTGAAAATGTGTAGCGTTTGTTCTGTTAATTGGTTAAACAATTGACCAACAAATTAATAAACCGCCATGTTTTATGGTTGAACTAAAGTGGAGGGACACATGTCCTTAATTAAAACTGAAGAACTGGGTTATTTCGTTGGTGGATTCGTAGGAGAAGGCCTGGATCACCCAGAATGCGTTTCAGCCGGCAAAGACGGTGAAGCATATGCCGGAGGCGAAGAAGGACAGGTTTATCGGATAGATACGAGTGATAAAACCTTTAAGCAATTAGGTTCAACCGGAGCTTTTGTAGGAGGTATCGCTCAAGACGGAGAAGGAAGTGTCTATTGTTGCTGTGGACCAGATATTGTCAAAATGACAAAAGACGGAAAAACTTCGTCATACCCTGCTTCTGGAAGTTCAGGGTTAGAACTTGCAAATTACCCGGTATTCGACAGTAAAGGCAACTTATACGTATCCGATTCAGGTGAATGGAAAAATGATAGTGGAAAAATATTTATAGTAACTCCGAATGGGAAAATAGATATTTGGTCTGAACAAATAACTACCTTTCCAAATGGTATGGCACTTGACCCAAGTGGCCAATACCTATATGTCGTGGCAAGTTTAAACACCCCCAGGGTTGAACGGATCAAAATAAATGAAGATGGTTCATCTGGAAAAACGGAGAATGTAGTAAGCCTCCCAAGTACTGTCCCAGATGGTCTGGCTTGGGACACACAAGGTAACCTGTATATTTCCTGCTACACCCCAAGCAGAATTTACCGTCTGCCACCTTCAGGCAAACTCGAAATACTTGCTGAAGATCCAGAACATACGATGTTAGCTTCACCAACCAACATAGCATTTTGCGGCTCGAATCGAGATATTCTATTAAGTGCCAATCTGGGCAGGTGGCATATTACTGAAATTATGACAGGGGTTACCGGTATACCGCTGAATTATCCAGTGATTTAAATCCGTGTTACTCAAAGACAGGGTAGTAATCGTAACGGGTGGTAGTTCCGGAATTGGTCGCAGTATTTCCCTCGAATTCGCTAAAGAAGGAGCCAAAGTTGTAATAGCGGACATAGTAGAAGAACCGAAACGAGGGAAGTTTTTTGAAAAAGAACACAAACCACCAGTCGCTACCGAAATAAATGATAACGGTGGAAATGCCACATTTGTAAAAACTGACGTGGGAAATCAGGACGACGTCGAAGAGCTTATTAGGTACACGATGGATTTTTACGGACAACTAGACGTTCTCGTAAACAACGCCGGCATTCATATACCCGGTAACAGTCAAGAATTATCTATGTCTGACTGGGACAAAGTAATTCAAGTAAACCTCCGCGGTCAAGTAGTAGCGGCCAAAAACGCAATCCCACATCTTAAGAATTCAAAATTCGGCAGGATAATACAAATAGCTTCTATAAATTCGTTTGGTGGTGGTTTAGGACCAGCCTATCCAATAAGTAAGGCCGCTGTAATAAACCTTGTACATGACTTGTCCATCGAACTAGGTCCTCACAATGTAACCGTTAATGCAATCTGTCCAGGAGCTATAGAAACGCCTATCCAAGATTACATGACAAAAGAAATTATAGAGGAGTATCTAAAAACAATACCAATGGGACGATTTGGACTTCCAAAAGATATTGCACGAGCGGCGGTATTTTTAGCTTCTGATGATGCCAACTGGATCACTGGTGAACACCTAACCGTCGATGGTGGGCATCGCGCAAAAGTGTGAAAAAACTATCAATACTCTCGTTTTTAGTTTTAGCCCTCTTCTTAGGATGCGGTGGTACTGAAGGGAAACACACCGATGATAAGGTTGCTTTTCAAGAAATCCAAAACGTAGAAACTGTGTTTAATTTTGAGGATTTGATTGCTACTGGTTGGAAACAATCAAAGCAATATGACGTGACAGGACTGGAGAATGCTCAAAGTGCCTACATGGGGTATTGGGCATTACAAAACAGCAATCCAGTAACCTATGAAATAAGGATATACCCAAGCCACAAAATAGCCGTGGAATCAGGAACTTCCTTCGCAGAGGAAGGATCAGGGGAAACAGCAATTTTAAGGTCATCCAGAGCGAGATGGAAGGAAGGATTGAACAACCGCAGAAGGATTGTCGGAGGAGGAGACAGGGGTAAAACAAATCCCCGTTATGGGGCATATATCATTTATGGTAATCTTGTAATCCTGTGCGAGGGACGCACGCGAGAATATTCCATAGAAAACTGCAAACAATTGGTAAAACGATTTGAATATAATTAGACATTGTACGGTTCCCGTTTATAGTTCTAATAAATAAATCTTTTGGAAGGACTACAATTTTATCCAAAAATAATCTATTAATTACAATTGTCTATTAGTCGAACCGTTCAACCAAAAGGCCTTCAACTTAAAAATGACAAAAAAGAATAATACTCAAAAAGACCAACCTAATATAATTTGGATCCAATCTGACCAACATAATCCAGCAGTAATCGGAGCTTATGGAGACACCGTGGTGGAAACCCCAAATTTAGATAAATTAGCTTCAAATGGAACCATCATTACGGGTGCCTATTGCGCCTCTCCGATATGCGTCCCATCAAGAGCTGCGGCAATAACCGGCAGATTCCCTCACGAAACCCAAGTTTGGACTAATGATCAAGTACTTAGTTCTGCCATCCCAACTTATGCGCATTCATTGGGTTCCGTTGGATACAAACCCGTACAAATCGGACGTATGCATTTTAATGGCATCGATCAGTATCATGGGTTTTCAGAGAGAATTGTAGGAGATCATAGTCCAAATTATCCAGGCAGCCCTAGAAACGTGGACCACGGCATCCTTAATGGAACGGCTGGACCATCGAGAATAAGTTTAAGAAAATCTGGACGAGGTCAAAATGCCTACGAAGTTCACGATGAGGAAGTTGCAGCAGCAACTTCCGATTACATTAATAAACTGGGTAAAGATAAACTATCAGGAGCTTTCGAAGGACCCGTTGCCATATCTGTTGGATTGATGCTCCCCCACCAACCTTTCGTTGCACGTAAAAAAGATTATGATCGATACATTGGGAAGATTGGCCTACCTAAAATACCGCCAGAACCATTAGACCAATGCCACCCGTATATAAGATGGTGGCGACAGAGAACTGGTATTGAAATTGTTACTGAGGAGGAAATTATTCGGGCTAGAACTGCATATTGGGCATTATGTGACAGAACCGATCATCTTCTGGGAACAATTTTATCGTCACTTGAAACTAATGGATTTCTTGATAATGCTATTGTCATTTACACTTCAGATCACGGTGAACAGGTGGGCGAACGCGGCTTATGGTGGAAACAAACTTTTTACGAACATTCGTCCCGCGTTCCCGCAATAATTTCTTGGCCAGATACCCTCCCAAAAGGTCAAATCCTGGATAATGTCATAAATCAATTTGATATGACTACAACTGTTCTTGAAGCAGCAGGCGCACCCACATTGCCACGTTCCCATGGCAGATCACTCCTGAATATGATTAAGAATGGGGGAAACGATTGGGATAACACGGCATTCTCAGAATATTGTATGAATGATTCCGATTTTGGAAGATCATATTCGCCGAATTTAGGAGCCGAAGACGTCCATGCAAAACCAGGTGGGGTTCAAAACCGGATGATAAGGCATGAAAACTGGAAATTGAATTACTATCATGGCTACCAGCCAGAACTTTTTGATTTGCAAGAAGACCCGGATGAAATTAATGATCTATCCGCAGATCCGTCTACAAAGGGAATAAAGTCTGATCTACTAGACCGATTATTGTATGGATGGAATCCTGAATGGATACAATCTCAAATGCGAACGCTAAAGGAAGAGCAAACTATAATGGAAAATTGGGCCCATAACGTTGACCCTGCTGATGAATTAAGGTGGAATTTAGACCCGAACTTTGACCAACTGGAAAAATGAAATAACCGTTTGCAATCAATGAGGACTGGCAAAATTGTCAAAATACGATTTATTAATCACTGGAGGCAGAGTTTTAGACCCGGCAAATGATTTGGATGAAGTTTGCGATATTGCTATATCTGACGGTTATATCGAAAAAGTACAAAAAGAAATCGACCCTTCATTTGGAAAATCTGTAGAAGATTGGACAGGAAACTGGATCATCCCGGGTTTTATAGATACTCACGTACACGTAGGAGGTCCAAGATCTACGTGGGACCCCGCTTTGGGGCATCAGATGCTTGCACTGGCTGGTACAACAACTGCCATTGATTTTGGATGCATCCCCGAACAGATCCCTGATGGATTGTTGAGAAAAGGTGCTGGTTTAAATTTCGGAGGAATAATGGTGGCAATCCCCGAAATAACTATACCAAACGATCATCCAACCCATGATCAAACCCGTCATATAGTGTCCGATGTATTGAAAAGGGGTGCCCTTGGTATAAAGATCACTGGAGGCTACTATCCTTTCTCTCCGGAAATCACATCTAGGATTTTTTCTGTATGCAATGAATTTAGGGCGTACGCCGGATACCACGTGGGAACAAAGGAAACGGGATCCAGATTAGACGGATTACAAGAAGTCCCTTCCATAATTGGCAATGGACGCTTACACGTTGCTCATATAAACGCTTACTGCAGAGGTTCAATATTGGAACCAGATGAAGAATGCAAACAAGCCCTTTCCCTTTTGTCTCAATACGAGGATCAACTGGTATCTGAAGTTCATCAAGCTATCCCGAATGGTACCCAGGGTTTATGTGATAAAAACGGAGAAGTATTATCGGACGTAGCAAAAAACTGTCTAAAACTTAAAAATTACGAGATGACCGCAGATGGTATAAGGCAAGCAATAAAAGATGGGTACTGTTCAGTTATGAAACAAACTGGAGATACTGTTGGCTATATAAAAGGTGAAGACGCTCTCAATATGTTTGAGGAATTGGACACAAACTGCCCACTCAGTTTTCCAGTAAACTTACCCTCAAGCGCCTTCAACCTGACAACTGCTAAAAAACCGGATGGGAATTTCATAGTAGATGCAGTCGCTACGGATGGTGGATCAATACCAAGAAACATAGCTATAGACAGCACAATGGCATTAGTGAAGTTTGGGGCCTTGTCCCCGCTGGAAGTTGCTATTAAGCTATCATACAATCCATCAAAAATGATTGGGTTGAAAGATAGGGGACATTTATCTGAGGGAGCAAGAGCTGATATTACAGTAATAGACCCTCAAATGGGTAAAGCCGTGGCAAGCTACGTTGATGGGGATCCACTTTTAAAGGACGGGAACATATTAAAAAATGGTGGTCGATGGCTTGTAACAAAAACTGGTGAACAGGAAGCAATAACATCAGGGCTCGATTATGAAATATTAGATTTTAATTCGAGTAAATTGTACTCAGGCTACAAGGATTAATTTAAAATTTGTTACGAAATGAATATTAGTTTGTAAGGAAAATTCTATGAACGGTGAACCAGGATTCAGAGGGATTTACGCAATACCCGTTACTCCATTTAATGAAGACCTCTCTGTGGATTGGAAATCTCTCGGAAAATGTATCGAATTTTCGGTGGACGCTGGTGCTCATGGAATCGTCATTCCAGTTAATGCTTCAGAAGGTCCCTTCCTAAGTGACACTGAGCGTGAAATGAGTATACAAACCGCGGTTAATGTAGTTAACGGCGCAATACCCATAGTTGCTGGAGTTTCCGGATCGTCCGTCATACATTCGGTAGATTTGACAAATAAATTTAAGGATATGGGGGTAAGCTCAGTGATAGCTATGCCACCGAATGGAGCTAACACGGAAATAATGGAGGAAACTTATTCCAAAATTGCTGAAATCGGGCAAATTCCTGTTTGGATACAAAATAATAAACCTCCCGCCGGACCCACTATTGCCACAAAAACCATAGTTAATCTACTAAAATCCGTAACGCACGTAGATTACGTGAAAGAGGAAAGCTTGTTACCTGGTCAGGTAATGACTCAAATATTTAACGAAGCAGGTAACACCATTAAAGGCATAATGGGAGGAATGGGAGGGAGATTTCTATGTGATGAATACAGACGAGGAGCATGTGGAACCATGCCGGCTGGACATATCACTGATGCACATGTGACCCTTTGGAAGGCACTAGAGGCAGGAGGTCGGGACGAAAATGGTTTACAAATCGTAACCGAAGAAGCACGCGGGATTTGGGAGCAGATGATTCCGGCTTTAAATTTTGAATTTCTTTATAGTGTGTTCGCTTACAAAATGGCCTATTTCAAAAGGGGGATAATTAAAACACCCCTTTGTAGAACTCCTGCAAACAAATCTCTTGACAACTTTGATGTATCGGAACTTAATCTAATTCTTGATAGGTTGGGAGACTTGTTGACAAAATAGAAATGTCGACTGGCAATTCCAATTCGTTCGTATTGATAAAGGCTTTATTAATAAATAGACCAGATATTATTATGGACGATTATCTTCTGTTACGCTGAGCAAAAAAAACCAACATCACCCAAAAAACCAAAATAATTAATATGATCAATACCACAATAACTAGAGCAGGTGGCAACGGTAATTTATCAAATAAATCCTTTATCCAAGACCAAAGAATGGGATCAATCGGATCAGGATGATGGAGTAACGTTTTAAGACCAGGAACCATTATAAATTCCGATTATATGCGTATCGAACAGAATACCTCTTTTCTTTAATTGCTAATGAAACAATTCCTGCACCGACGCATGTTATGGCTGCAAATGTAAACGCTATATCGTAATTACCGAAATAATCGAAAGCATATCCGAATAAATAAGTAGCCAATGCCCCTCCTATTTGATGTGACATAGTAGCCAAACCAAACAGGATCCCCAAGTGCCTTACACCATAAATATCAGCGGTTAATGATGAAGTTAGAGGAACAGTCGCCAACCAAGATGCCCCTCCAATCAGAGCAAACATCCAAATGGCTTGAGTACTAGGAAATAAAACCAAGGCTAGAAAAGCTGATGAGCGGACCAGATAAACAATTCCGAGGACTTTTCTTCTTTCCAAACGATCGGAAAAAATACCCACCAAAATTACAGCAACGGCGTTGATAGCACTTAAAACTCCAAAAGCCCAAGCAGCATTACTTGTTGAAATATCTTCACTAACAGCCCAACGAACGTAATGAACACCCATTGATGAGGTCGTAATTCCACAAACAAAATACCCCGCAGAAAGTTGCCATAAGGGCACCGTTTTTAAAGCATCCTTCCAATTTTTTTTAACAAGAACTCCGTCATTAACTGCGGAATTAGTACCTTTTATTGTTTCAGCACCATCAGTTTTCATGCCAATTTCTCTTGGATGGTTACGTACTATTATCCAAATGACTGGTACAGCTAGGAAACCCAATAATCCTAAAACGACCCATGCCGTTCGCCAGTCTACGGCTTCCATAATGTAAGCCATCAATGGAACGCACACAAGTCCTCCGACGGATCCTCCAGCAGCTAAAACACTCATTGCTGTACCACGACGTTTTTCAAACCACCTAACAACGATCACCCCACAGGTAGCAGGCGAAATTCCTGCTGAAGCAAATGACATTATTAATCCATAAACAACTATGAGATAAAGTAGCCCATTTGCAAAGGCAATTCCAACTCCTCCAATTGCTAATACGCCAAGAGACACGAGGGCGATAAGTTTCCCCCCGTATTTATCTGCAGCTCGTCCCAAAATCGGCTGAGCTATACCATTTACAAGCCAACCTATAGATGCTGCCATAGATATACTCGCGGTAGAGGAAACGAATTCGTTTTCCCATGTTTCTACAAAAATCCCAAACCCGTTACGTACGCCTCCTTGACCCAAAAAATTTGCCATAAAAAGAGCGCCCACTACAAACCACCCATAAAAAAGTTTTTTACCGTGACGGCCCATTATTATTCACTTTCATAAAGTTTGACTTCATGCTTATTACACGTATAGTGTTTTGTTCAATCTACCGAATTGATAAATACAAAACATGTAGATGTTCCCGCAAAAATCACTTTTCTTTTACCAAGCACATTAATCTACGCCAAGGATATCAAGGGCATCCCTGTTTATGATCCCCTCTATGTCAGCTTCCGGAATCGTGGGTAAATGATGGTCCTTTGCAAACTTCGGCAGCAGGCGCAGATGATCTATGTCGTCCTGCGGTTTCGTCACTGGCCAGTCAGAAGCAAAAAGTATCTTCTCTGTACATCCCCACTCATGAAAAAGCCGCATCCCCTGCCAAAAAGAATAAGGCCTGTAAAACTGGGCCGAAACGTCCGCCCATACATTCGGATGCTTCCTAACAACCGTTATACAGTCAACCTGCCACGGATGAGCCAAATGAGCCAATACTATCTTTAAATCAGGAAAGGCCATAGCCACTTTTTCAGTAGTAAGAGGATGCGCATAACTAAGAGGAGCATCTCGCATAGGGCTTGTTCCTTGATGAAAAACTATAGGAATTCCGTCCGCCTCCAGTCGCGAAAACATCTTAAAAGCTTCAGGGCCAGTCGGGTCAAAATCCTGGTAATTAGGTCCCAGCTTAATACCTTTACAACCTAAATCACCCACACACCTGTCATATTCATCACGCCAGCCTGGATCCTTGGGATGTAAACTCATGAACGGGATGATCTTGTCAGGTGCCCTCTTCGCCGTAATCGAAGCAACGTCATTATGGTTAAGGGAACTGTCCCAACCTATGCCTGCACCAAAGTCCGATCCTGATTTAAATTGCCCAATTCCTGTGCCTGGAATTCTTTTTATCCAGGGTCTTGGAGCAATACCAAACAGGAACGCCTTGTCTACGGGAGCCATGTCCCTAAGATAGTCATCTATCGTGTTTGTAAGTGTCACGACCTCTCCCGATCGCATTGTCTCCTCTGTCTTGACCTGGTCCGCTGGTACCTCGTCCGGGTGCGTCGGTAAATGCGTGTGAACATCAACAATCATAATTTACATTCCTCGTTTAT
>PCAX01000063.1 GCA_002730795.1 Chloroflexota bacterium | reverse complement strand
GTGTTAAAATAGTTACTACAGCAGGGGTTGGGGAGTGGTTAAACCCAGCAGACTGTAAATCTGCCGCCCTCGGCTTCACAGGTTCGAATCCTGTCCCCTGCACCATTTATTTAGTTTAGGTGGTCTACCTCTAGAAGGTTAATCGGGCCCACATAGCTCAGTGGTAGAGCGCATTCTTGGTAAGAATGAGGTCCCGAGTTCAATCCTCGGTGTGGGCTCCACCTAGATTTAGAGGTAGAATGTAGATGGTAAATCTTGGAAAAGATAAAATTTTAAACTGATTCCTGTGAAGGCTTGAAAGAGAATAAAATGGCTAAAAAAGTATTTGATCGTAGTAAACCACATGTAAATGTAGGGACAATTGGTCACGTTGATCATGGTAAAACCACCTTGACGGCGGCGATCACTCATGTTTTATCCCAAACGAATGAAAACGTTACTGCGAAAGGTTTTGATGAGATTGACAATGCCCCAGAAGAACGTGAAAGAGGGGTAACTATCGCGACGACTCACACTGAATATGAGACTGAAAATCGCCATTATGCCCACGTAGATTGTCCCGGGCACGCTGATTATATTAAAAATATGATTACCGGTGCAGCCCAAATGGATGGAGCTATCTTGGTTGTGGCTGCGCCAGATGGTCCTATGCCGCAGACTAGGGAGCATATTCTATTGGCGCGGCAGGTTAATGTACCCAGGCTGGTTGTGGCACTGAATAAGTCCGATATGATGGATGATGAAGAGTTGCTTGAATTGGTTGAGCTCGAGATCAGGGAACTGCTTTCTGATTACGATTTTCCTGGTGATGATATTCCAATAGTTCGTGTAAGTGCGTTAGAGGCCTTGGAGAATCATGAGGACGGTAGTAATAAATGGGTAGAGGCAATTCACAACCTTATGAAATCTGTGGATGATTATATTCCTATTCCTGATAGGCCTACTGATCAACCGTTTCTCATGCCTGTTGAAGATGTTTTCAGTATTAAAGGCAGGGGAACTGTACTTACAGGGAGAGTTGAACGAGGCGTGGTTAAAACTGGGGAAACAATTGACATTATTGGATTTGGGCAAAATACATCAACGGTAGTCACAGGAGTGGAAATGTTTCATAAAACTCTTGACGAAGGTCAACCGGGAGATGCAGTTGGATGCCTAGTACGGGGTATTGAAAGAGAGGATGTTGCGAGAGGAGCTGTTCTCGCTAAGCCTGGATCTTTGGCTCCTCATACTAAAGCTAAAGCGCAGGTCTATGTTTTAACTAAAGAAGAAGGAGGAAGGCATACTCCATTTTTCTCAGGATATAAACCTCAGTTTTATATAAGGACTACGGACGTAACTGGAGAAATAAAGTTACCAGACGGAATGGAGATGGTGATGCCTGGAGATAATACTGAAATGGAAGTGTCCCTTATGTATCCTGTTGCTATGGAGGAAAACCTAAGGTTTGCAATACGTGAAGGTGGTCGAACAGTTGGTTCAGGTGTTGTAACAAAGGTATTGGAATAATTAAATTATCGTTTGGATTTGGGATATTTACACCTAAAAAAATTAGGGATTTGTCTCGAGAGAGACGTAGGTTTGTTTAAAAGGCTTAAATGGCAAAGAAAAGCGCTGTTCGTACTTTGGTCGTTTTGACGTGTACTGAATGCAAAAAATATAGTTATAATACGGAAAAAAACCGTCGGAATACTCCGGATCGCATTGAACTAAGTAAGTACTGCCGAACGTGCCGAACTAGGAGTACGTTTAGAGAACGAAGATAGGAAATTTTAGTTGGCCCGCAATAATACACCCTTATCAAGAGGCATACGGCGATCCGATCGATTTTCTGTATTCCGTTTTTTTGGCGAAGTTTTCGCTGAATTACGGAAAGTGTCGTGGCCCAGCAGGCAAGAAGCTACACGATTAACTATTTTGGTCTTGGGACTTTCAATAACTATTGGTATCTTTTTAGGTATAGTGGATTATGTATTTTCAAGGCTAATGGCTCTACTTTCAGGTACATAGGAATAACACATGACTTCAGAAATTAACGCCAAGGAACAATCCCGATGGTATATAGTACACACGTACTCTGGACAGGAGGATAAAGTCCAGAAAAATCTACGTCAGAGGATTGAAACGATGGATGTCAAAGATAGAATTCTTGAGGTCGTAGTTCCAACCGAAGTCGAAGTGGAGATAAGAGACGGGGAACGTGTTGAAGTGGAAAAAAAGATGTATGCAGGTTATTTAATTGTACATATGTTCATGGATGATGAATCTTGGTATATTGTTCGTAATACCCCAGGTGTTACAGGATTTATCTCGTCTGAGGACGCACATGAAAATCGACCTAAGCCCATACCAATAGAACAACACGAAGTTGATAGAATAATAAACAGAATGCAATCCGATGTCCGGCATGTAAAAATTGGATTTTCTGAAGGTGATGGGGTAAGGATTAAGGATGGTCCTTTTGTTGATTTTATGGGGACAGTTGATGAAGTATTTGAAGATAGGGGGAAGGTCAGGGTTCATGTTTCATTTTTTGGGCGAGAAACTCCAGTTGAACTTGATTTCTTACAATTGGAAAAAACATAAACGGTAAAGGTCGTTAAGAGGTTAAATTAATTGGCAAAAAAAATAGACAACATTCTCAAATTGCAATTACAGGCAGGTCAGGCATCTCCTGCACCACCGGTGGGACCAGCTTTGGGTCAGGCAGGAGTGAATATAATGCAGTTTGTTAAGGAATATAACGAACGCACCAAAGAATTAGTGGGTAATATAATCCCCGTAGAATTGACTGTGTACGCTGATCGTTCATTTGATATGTTGTTAAAAACTCCTCCGGCATCTGACCTGATTAAAAAAGCTGCAGGTGTTGAATCGGCTTCAGGAAGTCCCGGGCTGGAAATTATAGGGAAAATAACTCAGCGCCAAGTTAAGGAAATAGCTGAGACGAAAATGTCTGATTTAAATGCTTCTGATATAGATGCCGCTATAAAAATCATTTCAGGTTCTGCTAAAAGTATGGGTATTGAAATTGAATAAAAACATATCTCGGTGAATTACGGTATATAAAACGGAGGCAAGATGTCAAAACATAGTAAAAGATATAATGCAGCGATCAATGATGTGGGGCTAGGTTATTATTCTCCTGAAGATGCTGTAACGAAGGCTAAAGAACACGCCTCTTCCACATTTCCGGAAGCTGTTGAATTGCATGTTGCTACGGGTGCTGATCCTAGGCATGCTGATCAACAAATACGTGAAATTGCACCTCTACCGCACGGTACGGGCAAAAATGTTAAGGTTTGTGTTTTTGCAGATGGAGATGCAGCTAGGGTAGCCAAGGATGCTGGCGCTGACTATATAGTCGACGATGACTTAATAAAAAAAATAGAGGGCGGATGGTCCGATTTTGACGTTGCAATAGCTACACCTGATCAAATGTCAAAAATAGGTCGCCTTGGTCGATATTTGGGCCGGAAAGGATTAATGCCTAATCCTAGGACCGGAACTGTTGTTCAGGCAGACAATATTGAATCTGCTATATCTAGTAATAAACAAGGTAGGGCAGAGATTAAATTGGATAAAGGGGCGAATGTTCACGTACGAATCGGTACTATAGAGTTTAACGCAGAGCAAATTTTGGACAATCTGACGAGTGTGTATGACACATTATTGAGATCGAAACCGGACGGTATTAAAGGGCAATTCATTAAATCGGCTACGATTTGTACAACGATGGGTCCAGGCATAAAGTTGGATTTGCAGGAAATGGAAAAAATTGGAGTCAAAGAATCATAATAAGCTAACAAGGTTTATTGATGATTATGTAGAATTAGACCAGCAAGAATAATTTATAGGTCCGAGACAGTAGGTTCCCATTGGGATTAATTTTTTTAGCCTGCCGAGGCCGCCATGGAAGTTAATGTCCCTGTTGACCCATTGTGAGAACCTCGGAAAAGTCCCGGGGTTTTTTTATTAGATTGATATTCTGAAACTAGGAGTTTAAATGCCGACCGAAAGAGGACAGAAGACAGTCAGAGAAATGTCGGAGCTCTTTGCCTCGTCTTCTCTAATCGTAGCTGCCGAATATCGTGGTATCGATGTCTCTGATATGGGAGAACTAAGGAAAACGATTAAACGTAGTGACGCACAATTTAAGATTGTTAAAAATACCTTTGCAAGAATTGCCGCGGATGATTGTGGTAAACCAGAAATAAAAACTTTTATTGATGGACCTATAGGGTTTTTGACCACGAATTCAGATAGTGCATTGGCGGCTAAAGCACTCGTAAAACATGCCGAAGATAATTCACTACCGGTACGGGTGATAGGTGGTTGGTTTGAAGGAAATATTTTAAATTCTGATCAAGTAAACAAATTAGCTAAAATTCCGGCAAAGGATGAGCTGTTATCTAAAATGATTGGATCTTTGAATAGCCCAATAGTTTCTTTAGTAACAGTTATGGGGGGACCAATAAGAGCACTATCATCGGTGTTAAAAAATCATATTGAAAAACAACAAACACAGTCGTAATTAATAATTGAACTAACAAAATTATAGGAGTAAACAAAATGCCAATGACAAAGGAAGAATTAATAGAGGAGATTAAAAAGATGTCGGTGCTAGACCTTTCTGATCTGGTAACCGCACTAGAAGATGAATTTGGAGTAAGTGCCGCTGCTCCTGTTGCGGTTGCCGCAGCCCCAACTGAAGCTTCGGCTGCGGAAGAAGAAAAAGATAGTTTTGATGTCGTATTGAAAGAATTTGGTGCAAAGAAGATCGCAGTTATTAAGGCAGTGAGAGAATTGACCCCTTTGGGGTTAAAGGAAGCGAAAGACCTCGTGGAAGCTGCACCTAAAGCGGTTCTTGAAGGTGCTTCTAAGGAAGACGCCGACAGTGCAAAAACAAAACTCGAAGAGGCAGGAGCCACTGTCGAATTATCGTAGGTCTATTTCGGAGAGAATAACTGTGAAAGTACCAACCCAGTTATTTGTTCTAGAATAGATTATGGGATTGTCCTCCGTCGACATTTATACATGCTCCGGTTATTAAATCGGCATTTTGAGAGGACAGAAATGCTACCGTGGCCCCTATAGGTTCGGGCCAACCGAATTTTCCCATAGGTAAATTTTTTTCAATAAAACTGGTCACTGTTTTTTGGGTGTTAGAATTAACAAAATTATCCCATGAACCACCTTCAAACCATATTGATCCTGGGGATACGGAATTTACGGTAATCCCTGTAGTTGCCAACGTTTGAGAAGCATGTTTACTAGCGGCAATCATTGCTGCCTTCGCGGTCATGTATGGTGCTGTTCCTCCAAATTCTCGGCCATATATCGACGATATATTAACAATTCTTCCCCATTTATTTTTTTTCATATCCGGTATCACGAGTTTCATCAGCTCCACAGCAGACCATAAATTTACGTTCATTACACGCTCAAAATCGTCCATCGTTGATCCGACAATATCTGATGTCCCCAAACTGCCTCCTACGTTGTTAACCAAAATGTCAATGGGTCCACTATTTTTAGTTACTTCAGAAAATATCTTTTTTGCTGACCCTTTTTTCGAAAGATCGGCCAAAAAACCTGAAACAGATATTCCAAGTTTTTCTAATTTCTTCGTAGCGTTGGCCAAATCGTTTTCTCCCCGTGCACATATAGAAACATTTACACCTTCGTTCCCTAGTGCTATAGCCGATTGTTTACCCAATCCTCGACTGCCTCCAGTTACCAACGCGTGCTTTCCTGAAATCTTTAAATCCATGAACTTCCTCTTTAATTATTAGTGTTATTTTGTTTTGTGACCTACAAAACAAATTGTATATTTTGCCTATCCAATAAAATAATATGTAAACGGGTCTAGTAATTATTAATTTGTCTCAAATAAAAATCATACCAGTAAACAATTTTCCTTCAATATATGAGTCAGATCGTGGGGCTTCGTATATTGTGGATTTATTGTTTGATCTGGCCAAAGTGATTGATGGAGACATAATTGTTATAGGGCAAAAAATAATATCTAAGATTGAAGGTCGTTCAGTAAAAATTTCGGATGTAAAACCGTCCGAAACGGCTCTTCAATTGGCTAAAGAGGTAAACAAGGACCCAAGGTTAGTAGAATTAATACTAAGTGAATCAATTAGGATCGTGAGATCGGCTCCTGGTGTGTTAATTGTGGAAACACATCACGGTTTTATATGTGCTAATGCAGGTATAGATAGATCTAATGTTTTTGGTGACGGCATTTTTTTGAAATTACCAGAAAATCCAGACAGGACCGCAATGGAAATCAGGGAGAGGATTAAAAGTATTTATGGTTTAGAGGTAGGTGTAATAATTTCGGATTCTTTCAACAGACCGTGGAGAAAAGGATCCGTCAACGTAGCTTTAGGCGTTTCGGGTATCAATCCTTTGGTTGATTTAAGAGGCACTAAAGATGATGTTGGAAAAACTTTGGAAAGTAGCATGGTTGCAATTGGAGATGAAATTGCTTCCGCTGCCCAACTAGTTATGGGTGAATCTGGCGGAATCCCTATAGCGATAGTACGAGGAATGAGACCAGACGGCTCTGATGTTGGATGGCAAGTATTGAAACGCTCTAATACAGAGGATTTATTTAGATAAACAATTAACCTGATTTTTTTTCTGATGATTCAGAATCCCCATCTTGCGGAGTTTTGCTACCGTACCACGAAGAATATTCGAAGGAATTCCGGAACTCTCTTGATTCTCCGCAAAGCTTACAACGGCCGACACTTATCGTGCCGTTCGGGGGTTCTATTGACCAATGATGTACGCATTGACCTTTTTTGCTTGAAACAACCTCTTTAGAGATTTTCTTTTTATTACCCGATTTTCGTAGCTTTTTGTCCGATGTTGGTGACATTTAATTATTCCTGACTATCAGTTGATAATTGTTCCACAATTTTTATTTTAACATTTTTACTCTAATGTGTTCATTTTTATTTTGTTCTTTTGATTTTATCCCCGATTAATTATTGACTATTATTTATATTGGGTTAGCATCGTCCTGAACTTGAGTGTTTTGGCTATCTGTGTGTCCATTTTAGTAGGCTCAGATAAAAAGGGGAAAGCGGTGAGAAGCCGCTGCGGTAGCGCCACTGTGAACGGGTTTAATCGTTTCATTCACTACCAGGATGATTTTCTGAGTGGATTTAACGAACTTGAAAATGTTTCGAGTATCCGTAAGTCAGGAAACCTTTCAAAGCAAAAATATGACGACATGGCAGCGATTGAGTTATTCGGTGAAGCTATGCTTTTCATTGTATTTCTGATCGTGAGAGGATTGGATAGTGCTGCGCATTACAGTACACAGACCAATAAATAGTTTTTCGATTCCCATCAGGATTGTGGGTGGGACAGTAATTCTTGGAATTATCGGAATATTTTCCGTGATCGTAGCTACAGGATTGGGTCCTTACGATGTCTCCATAAGGTCAACAGTTGGATTTTTCATTGGTCTTACGGGCATTAATACTATAGAGGTTCCAAACACCCATCGGGCAATAATTGAAAATATCCGTATACCTAGAATATCAATGGCATTACTTGTTGGTGGAGGACTTTCATCAGCAGGAGTAATAATGCAGGGTGTTTTTCGGAACAACATGGCTGACCCTGGAATAATTGGAGTTTCAGCAGGTGGCGCAGTTGGTGCGGTAATTGCCATATCAACCGGGGCTGCACTGTATTCGATTTGGGCTATTCCAGGATTTGCTTTTGTGGGGTCTTTAGTGGCAATGACACTCGTTTTTTTGATTGCTTCTTCTGGAGGTGGTGTTTCTGTCCCAACGCTTCTTCTGGCAGGGATAGCAATTGGAGCTTTTCTTAACTCTATTATTTCTGCTGTAGTTCTTTTTTCGGGTGATATAGATGCCCAACGGCAAATGATGTTTTGGCTTGCTGGTGGATTTGATTCCACTCGTTGGGACACAGTTAAATTGGTGGGGCCGCTTATTATTGTTCCAGTTATTGTTTCGATTTTTTTTGCAAGAGATTTAAACCTTATATTAGTGGGTGAAGACCAAGCCCAAGCATTAGGGATAAGAGTAGGTTTAGTCAGAAATTTTTTATTAATTGTGGCTTCTATTGTTACTAGTGTTGCTGTTGCATACACGGGTATTATTGCCTTTGTAGGATTGGTGGTTCCTCACGTGGTTAGGATTATATTGGGTCCCGATCATAGGGTTTTATTGCCACTCGCATTTTTGACAGGGTCAATATTTATGTTGATTGCGGATACTTTGGCACGGACATTGGTTTCACCAGCTGAGCTGCGAGTGGGTATGGTAACAGCTCTCGCTGGAGCACCGTTTTTTATTTTTTTACTTATTAAACGGCGACAACAAATTTTTTCACTTTAAAAAGGTAGACGTTTGGTTATTCTGAGTAAACTGATAATTCTTTGGAAAATCTTTTCAATGGGAACACTGATTTTGATTAGTGTAATTTTTCCTTTTACCATTTCCTCATGCCAATCGGTGGTTGAAACTTCAACCGGAAATGACGGTAATACAGGACACCCAGAAAGTCATAAGTTAAAAAATTATAACAGTTCAAATATTAATAAAATTGAACATTTAGTAGGCCTTGAAAAATTTAGTACTGTCGATGGAATTATAGATGCTAACAACTTTGGATGGCCTAGAGAAATACAATCTTCTGCGGGTAAAATAACTATTGACTCAGTACCTGAAAAAGTGCACCCGTTGTCTCTTGGACATGCAGAGATAATTGCAGCAATTATGGATTTCAATAGAATTAGTGCCGTTTATGATTTCTACACTGATCCTTCGACATCGAACATCGTTGAAATTTCTTCCTCACATAAACAAATTGGGTATGATCCAGAAGAAGTTGTGGCTTTAGACCCAGATATTGTCATAGCGTCTAAATTTACCGATCCAGAAACTGTTGCAATTCTGAAGGATGTGGGAATTCCTGTTTTAAGAGCTGAATTAGATGATTCAACTATGGGTAACATACCGAATATTCTCCTTATGGGTTATGCATTAGGTCAAGAGTACGAAGCGTTGTCGTTGGTTGAAGAAATTGAGAAAAGAGTTAAAGTGGTTGTGAAAAATATTCCTGTCGAAGAAAAACTTAGAGTTTTATCAATAACTAAATGGTCAACTATTTTTGCGGCAGGCTCTGGGTCGACCGAAGGTGGGATTATTGAACAAGTTTCTGCTATTAATGCTGCGGCCGATTCCGGTATAAGCGGACATCAAGAAGTGAGCATAGAATCGATCGCCGCTATCAATCCAGATGCTGTTTTACTACCACAACCTGAAGCGAGTGCCATAGAATTCAAAAAACAGCTTTTATCGGATCCAGTTCTTGCAGAGGTCCCAGCAATCATCAATAAACGGATTTATTACGTTACTCCGCAATACAATACAACTCTTTCACACTGGAATGTGCGGGGTATAGAAGAACTTGCACAATTACTCTATCCCGAACAATTCAACGATTACATATTTGAAGATTTTATAAATCATCAAAATTAAAAAATTTTTAGGTTGATTCCGTTGTTAACAAATTGTTTGCAAGCAAAAAATATTGAAGTTGTCCTTAGTGGAAACGTTGTGTTAAAAGGTATAAATATTCAAATTGTTCCGGGTCAAATTATTGGTATTTTGGGACCTAATGGAAGTGGTAAAACAACCTTAATGAGAACATTAACTGGAATGGTAAAGCCTAAAACTGGTGTTATCAAACTGAACGGTAAATCAATACTCGAAATTCCGTCGTCAAAACGAGCGAGAATAATAAGCTACCTGTCGCAGTTTTCGGAAATGCATCCGTTTTCGGTTATGGAAACTGTTCTTATGGGGAGATATGTGCACATGGGAAGATTTGAAATTGAAGGAAAAAAAGAAGTCGATAGAACTTTGGAAGTTCTGGAAAGGGTTGGGATTTTTGACCTATCCCAAAGGAAACTGAACTCTATTTCAGGAGGAGAACGGCAACTTGTACTTTTAGCCCGACTTCTTGTCCAAGGAGGAGAATATATACTGATGGATGAACCAATGTCTGGATTGGATATAAAATATCAAATACAAGTTACATCACTCATAAAGGAGGAACGCGATAAACGTGCAGCAGGATGCGTAATGGTCATGCATGATATCAATCTTGCTGCGAAAACCTGTGATCAAATTTTTCTAATAAAAAACGGCAAGATGCATGCGTATGGAACCCCTAAAAAAGTGCTTACCGAAACTAATATCAAGGAAGTTTTTTCCGTTAACGCATTGGTACATGATATGAATGGAGATTTAAATATCGAAATAAAATCTGTATCTTACATATGATAGGTAAATATTTTCAAGAGGTAAAAAAGTTAATAATTTATTAATAGTTGAGTGTAAAATTAAAGATGGAATTATTCTTGAACAAAATCATTAATTGGTTAGGGCATGACGAGAGCGATAATAAAATCAGAATCTGTTAGTAAGACCTATCGTTCTAAAGATATAACGGTTAATGCGTTAGTTGATGTTTCAATAGAAGTTGAAGAAGGTGAGATGATAGCCGTAATGGGCCCCAGTGGTTCAGGTAAAACTACTCTTTTGAATTGTCTGTCAGGCTTGGATTCGATTGATTCAGGAAATGTTTCCATAAATGGTCAATCGTTAAGCGAATTATCAGATGATGCTTTGAGTGGATATCGAGCCAAGAATATGGGGTTTGTATTTCAGGTTTATAACCTTTTACCCGTTCTTACAGCCGTTGAGAATGTTGAATTGCCCCTTATTCTTGCAGGATCCAGTCAACGTGATGCAACGAAGTCGGCAGAAGAAAAACTCGAAATGGTTGGACTAGGTGATAGATTGTCCCATTTACCGTCAGAACTTTCAGGCGGGCAGCAACAGCGAGTTGCTATTGCACGTGCTCTTGCCAATGATCCTGCAATAGTTTGGGCTGACGAACCAACCGGTAACCTGGATTCTAGTAACGCTTCAGAAATTATGCAGCTGCTTAAGAGACTAAATAAAGAAAGTCAACAAACGTTTGTATTGGTTACCCATTCCGAGGAAATCGGAATGCTCACTGATCGAATAATGCGTATGAGCGACGGAGTGATTGTAGATAAAGGAACAGGTTAGCGTACTTTGAAGGTATTTGGACTACGCCTAATATTCAGGATGTCCTAGGTGGAAAAATTATTTGGAATTGAAATGGACGTGTTGGCTATTGCACTCTTTAGTGGAATGCTGGTCATCATTTTGGTTACTATCTTTTTAGCTGCTCGTAATCGTGTTTTAATCAAGCTTGCCCTTAGAAATATACCTCGTCGCAAGGCACAGACACTATTAATCATTACAGGACTGATGTTAAGTACAACCATTATTATGGCTGCATTGGCTATTGGGGATTCAATTAACAGTGGTATTCGTTTAGGTGCATTGTATTCACTAGGTGGGACTGATGTTCGTTTAAGTTCCCCCGTATTTTCACGCTTTGGAGATAACTACCTCGATGAGACAGTAGTGGATGAGGTGAGATCTGCATTACAGGGTGACACGCGGGTAGATGGAATACTTCCTTTAATCCGCGAAAAAATGCCGGTGATAAATGAAACGAGTGGCAAAACTGTTTCTGACGCTGTGATTGTTGGTGCGGATCTTAACTCCATGAATGGGTTTACAGATGTTCTTGGAACAGAAGAAAATGGACCGATCAAAATTGATATAAGAAATCTCCAAGAAGGTGAAACTGTCATCAATAAACCTTTATCAGATAAACTTGACCTTCGCATTGACGATCTACTTACTTTAGTCTCAGCGACTGGCCGTACTCAACATAAAGTTGTCGCTATTGTTGATCCAGTTGGGCTTATTGGTGGCACAGAATCTTCTAGGTCATCTGCATTATTTCCGGTTAAAACGGTTCAAAGATTGTTTAATCGAGATGCCAAATACAACATTATAGAAGTATCCGTTACAGGGGACTATGTTGTAGAGGGGGTAACTTATGATGAGATTAAATCGGAAGAAGTCGCAAAAAAACTAAGTTTAGCCTTTATAAATAATCAGGCTGTTAATGAGTTGTTTAATCTTTTGAAAACGCCAAAGGTTGTGAAGGCAATAAAATCAGAACTTACGGAAAGAGAAAATGATTCATCTAATCCTATTTTCAGTGATAAGCTAGCGGATTTATTACCCGAATTAGACAAAGATCTCCCATCTGATGAGTTAAAGATGGCCATCGCTGACAGTTTGACTCAAGCCAAAATTTTGGGTTTAATCGAGAAACTTGAAGATGAAAATTTGACTCAGTCACTATTTTTTGCGATGTCGGAACTAGTGGAATTGAACGTAGATTCTATCAAGACCCGTAGTCTCGAATTTGCTGAAATTATTAGTTCCGGAATAGTTTTGTTTTTTACTATTTTCGGTTCTTTTTCTATTATCGTCGGATTGATGTTGATATTTCTTGTATTTGTTATGCTTGCCGCTTCCAGAACTACAGAGATGGGTATATTACGTGCAATTGGGACCAAACGACGGCATTTGGTTCAGATGTTTACATATGAAGGCTTGCTTTACTCATTGGGGGCATCTATTGCCGGTACTGTTTTGGGATTGCTGGCAAGTGTTCTTTTAATGCAACTCATGATTCGGGGATTTGCTGATGAAGATGAAATTACATTCTATTATTCTGTTACTTTTCAATCCATAATTATTGCTTTTTCGGCAGGTTTTGTATTGACAGCGCTAACCGTTACAATTTCAGCTTACCGCGTCAGCAAGTTAAACATAGTAGTCGCTATCAGGGGTTTGAGTGAGGAGTTTGTGACAGACGAGATACCAAATGCAAAGCAACGAGCTATGACAATTTTAAAGTGGATTTTTGGTCCGTTTACATTTGCCTATGAAACATGGTTTATTTGGAGATCAGGTCAGGGGATACTTATTAGAGTTCTTACTATTATGGGACTTTTATTGATTTTCCCGTGGTTGTTGATAATCATTTGGAAGATTTTTAAATTTTTTCAACCTTGGTTACTTACAGGATGGCCCTTACTTCCGATCGGGTTAATAATGACTGTGTATGGATTGGATCCGGAAAAAGGAATAAAGGGTTTTGGATTAGGGAACGCTGCCCTGGTGTCAGTCGGGATAAGTTTTGTAATTGTTTCTTTAGGCTTAATTATTCGAAGTTTTCTTGCTCGCCGTGGATATAGGGGTGAACTGCAAAGGCGTGTATCTATGACATTTATTGGGTTAGGAATGCTCACGTTCTATGCTCTTCCTTTTGACGCATTAGAAGACATTACAGGTGAATTAGACGGTGGCCCAGAGATGTTTGTCCTATCAGGGGTGTCACTGGTCGCTGCTTCCGTCTGGGTGATTATGCACAATGCCGATGTAATTGTGTGGATTATCTCAAAATTGATAGGCCGGTGGGGAGGTCTGAGACCTGTTGTAAAATTGGCCATTGCATATCCTATGGCTGCTCGCCTCCGTACAGGCCTCACACTCGCCATGTTTTCTCTTGTCATATTCACAATGATGATATTCGCCATTCTGATAAACCTTGGCAATGTATTGGTAGATGAACCTGATCGAGCGTCTGGAGGATTTGATATTAGGGCGACCATAAGGCCCGAATTACCGATTGATGACCCATATGAGGTTCTTGCCTTAGGTACAGGAAAATTATCAACAACAGATTTTAAAGTAATTACTTCGCAGGCTAGAGTGAGGGTTGAAGTACGCCAAGATGGTGGTGAAGAAATGCAATATAAAAGCGCTCGTATTCGTGCTTCTGATGAATCTTGGTTACAAAATAACACATATCAACTTACGCATTGGGATTCCGAATATGGTGGAACTTCAGCTGAAATTTGGGAGGCAGTTGCAACAAATCCTGAACTAGCAGTTGTTGCTGGAAACATTATTTCGACTGATGGCGGTTTTGGACCTCCCGTCGATCCTTCCTCGTTCAAAATTGAAGGGATTGACCCAGCTGAGAAGGGGCAAATGAAAAGTGTAAGTATTACCTTGCGTCCTCCAATCGGCCAAGGAAGTCTTGATACTGCCGTTAAACGTAAGGTGATTGGTGTTCTCGATAGTTTTGCAGATAGTTTTGAAAACAGTGGAAATGATATTTATATGCATCATTCCGTGCTTCAGCAAGTTTCTGATAAATTTGTACCCTTCACTGAATATAAATTCAAGCTAAGTGACCCGCTAAGAGCTGATGAAATAGCTCTACTTCTAGATACAGTGTTTATCGAACATGGGATGAAATCTAGATCCATCAAAAGTTACATAGACGAAAATCAAACGCAAAGCAATGCGTTCAACCAATTGTTCCAAGGTTTTATGGGACTTGGTTTGTTGGTAGGCGTAGCATCCATAGGAGTAATTGCCTTCCGAGCAGTTGTCGAACGTCGTCAATCGATAGGAATGATGAGGGCTATTGGATTCAAAGAGCGGATGGTGCAACTTCAATTTCTTATGGAATCAGGGATTGTTGCAGTACTTGGTTCAGTTCTTGGAATAGGTCTGGGGACTTTGATTGCATGGAACATATTCAAAACTATAAGCCAGGAATCTGAAGGTGTTACCTTCGCAATTCCTTGGGGAAACGTAGGAATGGTGGTTTTAGTTACATTAATTTTCTCGCTAGTGACCACGTTTTTACCTGCTCGACAGGCGTCGAAAGTTAGTCCGTCAGAAGCACTTCGGTATGAATAATAGAATTACTTGTTCCGCCTTGGTTGACCGTACAATTTTTTGTGGTCTGCTATTTTACGGCACTTCATTAATGATTCCTGGTTATTTATATCCATTAAACTCATAAACATTGGATCGATTAATTCCATTTCTTCATCCGTAATTAGTTGAACCGGGGGATATTCACTATTTATAGCATTTTTTATAACTTGCGATATTGAAGAAATACCCTGAGATAAATTCTCAATAATGAAGTCACTCCAACCGATTTTTGTGTATATAGAGTGTAATGGATACAGATAACCTCCATGTCGGGGTACTATTGAGGTGGCGGTTTGTTTTGTTCCTGTTGACATCGACATATTAATCATCGTTTCAATTAATTTTCTTGAAAGAAACGGATGATCCGCTCCCACAACAAATGACAAAGGTGTCACAGACGCAGATAAACCAGCATGTAACCCCGCCAACGGACCCGAAAATGGCATAGTGTCTGTAATCACGTGTGTTCCAAGTGCTATACCTAAATCTGGTATATCGCCTTCTTGGTTTGGTTTGACTACTAAAATTAATTCGTCGCATATCGGCTTAAGTGTGTCAACAACCCTAGCTAACAGTAATTTACCGCCGACCTGTATTAAAGGCTTGGACCTCCCTTTCCCAAGTCTTTTAGATTTTCCACCTGCTAGAACAACACCTGTTAATAAGCCATTAAATCCCATGAATATTTTTTTTATTCTCTCTGTTCTATTAACATTTAAGTACTTATACTTAAATATACTTATCAACTCCAGTTATTCAATTGCCCAATGGGAAAAAAAATGGAACCCTTTTCTCTTGTATCGCAAGATTTAGTCGAAAAATTTAGAAACATATCTAATGCCACAATTCTTGGACAACTTTTAAAACTAGGGTATAGCAAAACATATATGGAAGGAGTTAAATCTTTACAAAATGGAAGACGACTATGTGGTCCTGCTGTAACACTAAGATATCTGCCGTCTAGACCAGACTTACAGGATTACATAGCAAAAGGAGAACACGGTGAAGGTTTTAATGAAACTCCTCGATGGGACGCTCTTGAAACTCTTTCGAGAGGTAGTGTTTTAGTTGCTGATGCAATGGGTTTGAAAAGAACGAGTATAGGGGGAGATGTAGTTTTTTCAAGAATTTTGACAAGAGAAGGCGAAGGATTAGTTACTGATGGGGCAGTGCGCGATGGGTACAAAGTGATTAAATACGGTTATCCTGTATTTGCTGGGGGAAGTACACCTACTGTTGGAGAACCAAATATTCTACCTTATGAAGTTAACAGACCAATACAATGTGGAGGTGTTTTAGTTTGGCCGGGTGACTTAATTCTTGGTGATGATGATGGGGTCGTGGTTCTCCCATCAGGAATGGCAGAAGATATTTACAGTGACTGTCTGAAACATGACGAAATTGAAAAGGCGATAATTGATTACACCCAAAGGAAGAAGATTTCGCCTAAGAAATTTTACCCCTTCAATGATGAAACAAAAAAAATGTTTTCTAAATGGACGAAGGGTGAATAAATGGGTGAAACGAAAGTCAGGTTCACTATAGACCAAGTGACCTTAGAGGGGGATATGAATTCTACTGAACTCGCTCAACATGTGTTGAAATTATTACCAATTAATTCGAATATTCAAACGTGGGGTGATGAATTGTATTTTCCTATTACCAGTTGTGGAGAAACAACAGATATTTCAGTAGAAACGGTCAATAAAGGAGATATTGCTTATTGGCCACCAGGGAATTCGGTTTGCCTTTTTTGGGGACCGACTCCGATTAGTGAAGAAGGAGAAATTAGACCAGCATCACCAGTTACTGTAATAGGTAAAGTGGAAGGTGATGCAACCATGCTTTCAAACGTTAAAAATGGAAAATCAATTACTGTAGATTTGATCAGGGACTATTAAGTATGGTTTCATTTTCGGAGGATTTAAAAAAATCATGTTTGGATGTATGGGAATTAGCTCACGAACATCATCCGTTTATTAAATCTATGGGTGACGGCACGCTTTCTCTGGACAGATTTACTTACTTTATGAAACAAGATTATTTGTTTTTGATTGACTACTGTAGAGTAGTGGCTTTAGCTACAGCAAAAAGTGACAGGATTTCTACAATGGGTAAATGGTCAAAATTATTGGATGAAACTTTGAACATTGAAATGGATTTACATCGAGGGTTTTGTACGGATATAGGTATTAATATTTTGGATTTAGATGAGACCATTCCGAGCGCTGCCACCATCAACTATACAAACCATCTTGTACGAACAGCTTATGAAGGGGACGTTAATGATATAGCGGTATCATTATTACCTTGTCAGTGGGGCTATGATGAGATTGGGAGAAGATTTTATAGTCTTGACGGTTTAAATCCTGCCTCCTTTCACGCCAGATGGATATTAGGTTATAATAATCCTGCGTATCAAGAAATGACGATTTGGTTAAGGGAATATGTCGATTCACTAGGTAACATTTCTAGTGAAATTTCCCGTAAAAAAATGAAGGATATTTTTCACAAAAGTACCCAACATGAACTAACATTTTGGGAAGATGCCTGGAATGCTGGATCCACTGATTAGTGGAACAACTGTGCATATCTATAAAAACTTAGCAGTAGTATTTTATTAAATTGAAGGAACTAAAATTATGGGAATAACGATAAGATCCAAACAACAACAAATCGAACCGTTTAAAGGAGCTAATATTTTGGTCGTAACTGGCCCATCTACTGGATCCACCATGATGACCGTATCAGATTTAACGGTCAAATCTAATGTAGCATCCGCTTACCACTGCCATCCAAATACAGAAGAGTCTATTTTTGTTGTTTCCGGAGAAGCGGAATTTAGGGTGGGCAATCATAAATTTCAAGTGTCTGCGGGTGATTGTGTTCTGGCTCCAAGAGGAGTTGGACATGGTTTGAAAAACATAGGTGATTCGGACGCGAGATTCGTATGTGCTTATCCAGTACCAATTCCGGATCGTCAAGAAATTGACGAACCAGAGTTTGTTTTATCTGAACCGAAACAGGGAGTTTTTTTCAGAGGAAGGGCTGAAAGCTATGAGTTTTTCCCAGGTATTTCACGATACGATATGGTTGGAAATTTTCTAGGAGCTGAATCAACATATTTCAGTGAATTAACATTTCAACCAGGTTCAATAGCTCCGAACCATTTTCATCCATCTCATGAAGAATCAATGTTCTGTCTTGAAGGTAACCTGACTGCCGTTTACGATAAAGAAAATTCA
Source organism: Chloroflexota bacterium (assembly GCA_002730795.1). Lineage (GTDB taxonomy): Bacteria > Chloroflexota > Dehalococcoidia > Lucifugimonadales > Lucifugimonadaceae. The sequence goes on along the minus strand of PCAX01000063.1, from coordinate 24,870 downwards.
ATCGAGCTCCATTCTGGAGATATATTCACTTGTGAAATTGGAGTTAGACACGGAATATTTAATCAGTCAAAATCCCTAGGCAAACTGTTAGCAATCCATCCAGTTCTAAATCCTCCTCCTAGAGTAGATGTTGAATGACGGTAGTATAATTTACAAACACGTTGTGAATAGACAAACTCGTCAACAATTCAATTCCCAAGCAGAACATTATGTTACAAGTGTGGCTCACTCATCAAGTTCAAGTCTTGATTTGATTATTGAACTTGCCAAAGATTCGAAATTTCAAACAGCAGCAGATATAGGTACAGGTCCAGGATTTACTGCCTTTGCCCTGGCTGAGCTTTGCGATGATATGATAGCGACGGATATAACTTCTAACATGCTACACGCTGCTGCTAATTCCATAGAAAAAAAGTCCATTGACAATATATCGATTGGATACGTGGACGCAATGCAGATGTCGTTTATTGACAATAGTTTGGACTTAATTTCCTGTAGAACCGCTGCACATCATTTTTCTTCTGTCCACTTGTTTTTAGGTGAAGTTTATAGAGTATTAAAAACAGATGGTGTTTTTCTTCTATCGGATACTACCACTAGTGAAAATCCTTTCATGAGGAATTGGCACCAGGAAATGGAGTTTCGCCGAGATAACACTCACATTCGAGCCCCGTCTCCTAGTGAATGGAGAAAAGAAATATCTCAAACTGGATTTGTGGTACAAGACGAAAGATTTACTACTGTTGATATGACGTTCCGTGAATGGGTTAAAAGATCAGGTACACCTACAGATGAAGTAAAAAAAATGTGGGATGAGTGGCTTTTGTTACCTGAACAAATAAAGTCGGAGTTTAACGTTTGTAAGACAGGCAAAGATTTTTCATTTTCTTGGCCGGTTTATCTTGCTCGATGCGCAAAAACCTAGAAAAGGAATTTAAATGGATAAGATTATATACTTGATGGTTGCCGGATCTTTGGGAACCCTAGCCCGTTATGGTATTTCTATCTTTTTTAATAAATATGCAGTTGTAAATTTTCCTATAGGCGTTTTTGTCGCCAACATGTTAGGGTCCTTCTTATTTGGATTGATTTGGGCGTTATCTGAAGACAAGGGAATAGTTAACTCGAATATGCGCCTAATCATACTTGTTGGATTCATGGGTTCTTTCACGACATTTAGTACTTTCGCATTCGACAATACTATCTACATAACGCAACTTGATTGGGCCAAGCTTGTGTTAAATATTTTAGCAAATAACATTGTTGGGATATTTTTAATATACCTTGGATTCAAACTGTCGAAACTTGCTTAATTAAAAAGAATGTATGTGTTTTTAGGTTGCTAGTTTATTAAGGCATTGAATTGTATTAATTTAGTCGTATTTCCGACAGTGACTTTAATAGTGATTTGGTGGACTCCTACTGTGGAATAAACGTGGAAGGCATTAATTTTGCCGTCCTCTGCCACTATAGGTAAACTCTCCCAATTTCCTCCATCAACCCATCTAACTTCCGCATCAAAATCAGAGAAATCGCTAACGTTATCCGATCGAACGACTCTTGTATTCACAAGAGTTAAATTAGCTCCAGCGGTCGATTTAGGGGTTTGACCTGGATTGATTGTGAATTCAGGGGTTGGAGTAGATGTGGGCATAGGAGTACTCGTTGGAGTGGGTGTGCTTGTGGGTGTTGGAAGAGGAGTAGGATATTGGGTCGGAGTAGGAGTAGGTGTGTTTTCGGGCGTGGGTGTAATGGTTGGTGTAGCAGTTATTATCACAGAAACAGGAACTTCAACGAATTTTTCTATAACAACGGTTTTTTCTATAGTTTTTTCTACTATTTTTTCTACAATAACTGTTTTTATAATTTCAACTGGCTCAGGAATAGGTCTTGCAGTGACAGTTTGTTCAACATATGCAGATATTGTGGCTTTTAAGTACTTCTCTGGCAAAGGTTCTGGCGAAGGATCTTTTGGTTCTGTTGATTCTGAAGAAAGACCAGTAGAAATTGGTGTTTCTGGTGGAGACTCAGATTCACAGGCGATAAATAACGCCAGTATCAATATTGATAGAGATAAAAATATTGTTGGATATTTAATTGGCAATGTGTTTTAAACTTCGTTTTATCGTCAGGTTGAAAAGTGTTTCACGATAATTATTTACTTAACTCCCATGGTTAATCTGCATTGATTTGTTACCGCTTTTGAAATTTATTACTATCTAATATAAGTGTTATATATAAATAATAATAAAAATATATGATGAAATTGGCTAGAATAGTGTGGTGAAATAACTGAAGTATTTTTGCTGAATTAATATTAAACACGTTGCCGGTAACTAGACTATAAGAAGTTAAGTTTTTGTATTATCCAAGTATTGCAAAAAAGATAGGAGAGACACGTTGAGAGAAAAAAAAATTCTTCTGAACAAAAAACAGATTTCGGAAATAAAAAAGCTCGATGTGCCAACGATTGCTAACTGCCTAGAACTTGTTGAAGGATTAAGACCATGGACGGAAGGGTTTACTAAACCAGAAATCAAGTGTTGCTATCCAGAATTTGGGACAAGTGTAGGATATGCTGCTACGGTCGAGATAGCTGCAGCAAATCGTGGAGAAAAACCTGTTCCCAGAGATGAATATTGGGAATACATAATGACAATACCTGAACCGCGCATGATCGTTGTTAAAGATCGAGATTACCCCAACGTCATTGGATCTTTTTGGGGTGAGGTTAACGGAAACATTGCGAAAGGTTTGGGCGCTGTAGGAGTTGTAACTGATGGTGGAGTTAGAGACATAAACGAAGTTAGAAAACTTGGATTTCAATTTTTAGCTAAAGAAATTTTGGTTTCTCATGCATATGTACACATTGAAGCACTGAATACAACCGTTGATATTTGTGGAATGTCAGTTTCACCTGGAGATTTGATAGCATCCGATCAGCATGGTGCCATACAAATACCAATTGAAGTCGCTAAGATTCTCCCAAAATTAGCAAAAGAAATGGAAGAGTATGAGTACCCGATGATTAAAGCCGCGAGTATGCCGAATGCAACCCCTAATACCCTTCGAGAGGCTGCAAAAAAACAAGATCAAATTCGTAGTAATAAGTCCACTTATTAAAATAAAGTTTCACAAATTATTTCATTTAACGTAAATGATATGTGTGTCAGTTCCTCTTTTTGATGAACTGAGAATGGTAAACCCCATTTCAACGATGAGATCGGGATTTGGAATTCTGTTATATTCGCACATTACTACTCTGCATTCGGCGTGCTCTAAAGTTGTCCTTAATCCTTGAATAACTTCTTTTTCATATCCTTCAACATCAATTTTAATAACATTTGGTATTGCTGATAGTGATCGTGAAACTAAATTGTCTCCCTTTGTAACCTTTATTTCTACCGTTGAAGATTTTGAATCTTCAGTAGACCATATACGACTTTTACCGTACGAAGGTTCTTCCCCGACTAATAGTAGTTTCGTTGCATCCGTTGATCCTAATCCTCCATCGAAAATTTGAATATTTTCTAATTGGTTTAGGAGTATGTTTTCCTTCAATCTTTCGGATGATTTTCTGTTGGGTTCAATAGATATTACCTCACCAATGCGTTCAGACTTTTTGGAAAAAAGAATGGTATGTGTACCTATGTTGGCTCCCACGTCCATGATGATATCTCCGGGAAATATTTGCGATAGCAGGCTTTCAAGAATTTCCCGCTCCCCTGATAACGATTTTACCCTTACATATTCTCCATAACTATTTACGTGAAAACGTGCTGATATCTCGTTAATACTTACCGTGATAGTAGGTTTTTTGCTAATAACAAAAAACATATATTCAGATTTATGCCTAATAAACCTGTATATTTTTTTTAACCTTGTGATCATTTTCGTTCGTTAATTATTTCAAGTATATATTTTTGGAAGTATGCTGGAAGTTGCACGACAGTTATGGGCAACAAAAACCGATAGAACTTTATTTGATAAAACTGTACTAGTGATGAAAGTTTATTCATGCAAATAGACCAAATTGACATTTTTTACGTTTCTATGCCATTAAAATACCCATGGAGGACTTCATATGGAACTGACTATTTTATTCACTCGATTTTGGTAAAAGGGTACAGTGGAGACCACATTGCCTGGGCCGAATCTACTCCGTTAGAGAAGCCGACTTACAGCCCAGAAGCGGCAAACTCAGTTTTCTTAAATATTGTTGAATATTTTGCTCCGTTGATGGTCGGAAAAACGTACGAAACAATAGAACAATTTAACGATCAATTAAATGTTTTTAAAGGGAACCAGTTTGCCAAGGCAGCTCTTGAAATTTTATGGTGGACGTTACAGAGTAAAATAACTGGAATACCATTACATATTATGCTGGGTGGCGTTACCGATAACGTTGAAGCTGGAGCCGACTTTGGCATTCAAGATGATTACGATATGCTTTTAGGAAACATACAAAAGGCTGTTGACGACGGGTTTTCAAGGGTCAAACTTAAAGTATCTAAGGGTTGGGATGTAGAAATGTTGGAAACAGTTCGGAGTGCATTTCCAAATATCAGGATACATATTGATTGTAATTCTGGGTATTCTTTAGGAGATGTAGACTTGTTTGAAAAATTTGACGAATTTAACTTGGAATTTATAGAACAACCTCTTGGATACGATGACTTGCTGGACCATTCAAAATTGTCAGCCATTATAAAAACTCCTGTTTGCCTAGATGAAAGTATAAACAGTATAAGACGGATGGAACAAGCTATTGAAATGGGCGCGTGTGAATACGTAAACATCAAGCCAGGAAGGGTCGGAGGTTTATATAATTCGGTAAAAATACATGATATGTGTTTTAAATCAGGAATTCCCGTTTGGGTGGGTGGCATGCTAGAAAGTGCTGTAGGGTCGGCCATTTGTGTTGAATTAGCAACATTACCAAATTTTTCTTACCCTGGGGATTTATTTCCTTCAGATCGATTTTATGAACGGGATTTAGGTTATCCCAAAATAGAATTAACCAAAAACATGACAGTCTCTCCCTTCACCGATGGACTCCCTGAACCTGACATAAATTTGCTTTCAGAATTTACAATAAAAAAAGCTACTGTAAGAAAGGATTAATTGTGAGGAGGTTATTAGGAAAGGTTGCTATAGTCACTGGTGCTGGTTCAAGATTTGATGAAGTGGTTGGAGTGGGTCAAGCTACTGCAATAAAGTTCGCTGATGAAGGTGCTAAAGTGCTTATTGTGGACAAAAATTTGGAGGCCGCAAAAAAAACCAAGTCCATGATTGATTCATCGGGAGGAATTTGTGAAATTTTTCAGGGAGATGTTTCTAATGAAAAGATTTGCAAAAGCTTGGTTTTTGAAGCTGTTAAGATATTTGAAAAGATAGATATTCTAATGAACAACGTAGCAATCGGTGGTCCTGGAATGGTGACTGAAATCGAGGAAAACTTTTGGACAACTGTGCTGGATACAAACTTAAAAAGTATGGTTTTTATTTCAAAATATGCCATCCCGGAAATGACGAAAAATGGATCTGGTTCTATTATAAACGTTTCATCTGTGGACGGAATCAGAGCCGGACAAACTAAAAATATACCCTACACGGCTTCAAAAGGCGGAGTAATTTCCATTACAAGAGCAATGGCTGTGCATCACGGAAGGCAAAATATTAGAGTAAATTGTATCGCTCCAGGTTTATTGCATGCCCCTTTTAGTTTAAATAACAGCGATAAATTTAGGGAATTGCGTAGAAAAGCATCCCCCCTAGGTATAGAAGGTGTTGCAGAAGATATTGCTTGGGCATCTGTATACTTAGCTAGTGATGAAGCACGTTGGGTAAGCGGGATCGTACTTCCGGTGGATGGTGGTTTATTGGCAGCTTCACCGATAAGCGTGGTAGATAATATAATTTCATAATATATAAACACGAAATATTTATAAAATGGGGGAAATTTGATGTCATACAGTTTTGATCCGAAACGTATGTATAGAATGCCTACTCATTTTGGCCCAGCTTATGGCCCTAGGCAATCTCCTGACGGGGTGAAGTTTAATGGAAAAATAAGCCACAAAACGACTACTGTTTCTGTTTCGTTTCTTTCTAACGCTGCCCAACTCCGCAAACTATTACCTCCCGGTTTCAATCTTTACGGTGATCCAATCGTAACCATTTTTGCCAGTTACATGAAAGAAATTCAATGGTTAGCAGGTAGAGGATACAACGTACTAGGCGTCACATTAAATGCCGAATTTTCTGGAAAAAAAGACAAGGTTCATGGACCATTTTTAACTGTTCTGTGGGAAAATTTGGCGGATCCTATCATCACTGGCCGCGAGGAACTAGGTTTCTCAAAAATATATTGTGAACTTCCTGAAATAAGAATAAGTAGCGATTTTGCAGCGATTTCTGCAAGTTGGTTGGGATTTAACTTTCTTAACCTCGAAGTAAGCAGTTTAAAATCAATTACAACTCCTTTTCCTACGGGTCCGGGCGATTTTGAACCCGATGGACTTTTACATTACAAATATATTCCTCGTACAGGTCAATGGGGAACTCCGGATGTGGCATACCCCGTAATATCACCGGCGTATAATCCAAACAGAAAAATTTTGGAGGAATTTACTGGGAACGGTCACTTTAAATGGAATGTTGCCCGATGGGAAGATATGCCAACCCAATATACGATAATCAATACCCTAGCGGACCTTGAAATAAAGCAATATACCTCTGGTTCTCTAAAAAGAACCATTGGAGATCATGATCTCAGCCAAATAAACCAGAAAATTTTAGAATGAGTTTTTTAATTCCAAGCTTTTGGTGCTATTCCGGCAATATCCGTTTTTACGTCAATGACAGTGGGAAGTTTAGATTCGACGGCCATTTGAAATGCATTTGATATTTCGGAGGGATTTTTAACTGTTATTCCGAAACAACCCATCGCATTAGCTACTGAAGTGAAATCGCAATCACTTAACATCCAAAGTTCATCAGACCCCGGGGTTCTTCCTCCATAGTTACGTTCGTTCAGGGCCTGTTCTTGATTTAACGATGCATTATTGTTTACCACTGTTATAGTTTTGATCCCATATCTTAGAGCTGTGTCTAATTCTGTCAAGTGATACCATGTTCCACCATCTCCTGTAAAGCAAACTACCGTTCTGTCGGGGGCGGCACATTTGGCACCTATTGCTGCAGGTATTCCCCATCCAAGAGACCCAGCACAACGTATGTAATCTTGACTGGAATATTTCAAATCCATCATAGTTCCTGTCCATATACCAGCGTGACCAGTATCAGAGACTAAAATGGAATCATTTGGGAGCAAATTGGTAAGTTCTTTACACAGACGTTCGGGTCGTATGGGGATTTCACTTGAATTTTCGATTTCCAAAACGCTTTCTTTCCAATCTGATACTAAACGTTCGATGGTAGAAGTCCATTTATTTGGTTTTCGTTTGACGTCATCACTTTGTAGGATTTTTATCATTTTAGTTAATGTTGCTTTCACGTCTCCTTGTATACCAACTTCTAAAGGATACGACCTACCAAGTTCATCAGGGTTGATATCGATTTGGATAATTCGGGTACCTTGTCTGGGAATTTCCCAATCGTTCGTGACTTGACCTCCTGAGTGACTGCCGATAAAAAAAACTAGATCTGCCATAGAAATAGCTTTGTTTGAACAACTTCTGGAGTAGGATCCGCAAACCCCGACGTTTAATGGGTGGTTATATGGCATTGTTTGTTTGGCGTTAAGGGATGTAGCGACGGGAATTTGTAAAAATTCCGCTACTTTTGTTAATTCCTCGCCCGCGTTAGAGCTACGCACTCCACCACCTGCGATGATTATAGGTCGTTTGGAGTTTTTTAAGGAATCAAGAGCTTTCAAAACCAACTGTGATTCTGGTTGGGGCCGAAAAGCGGGAGTTTTTGTAAATTCTTTTTCAACAACTATTTCGCTATCTAGGACACCAGTCATAATTTCCCCCCCTGCTATACCGCATAGATCCAAGTGAACAGGTCCTGGAGTACCTGAAGTAGCTTCCCGAAATGCTTGCCGTAAAAAAGTTGGAAGTTCAGTTACACTGTTTACCAACGTGTTAAATTTCGTCACCGCATCAAAAGGTTTCATGTGGTCAACTTCCTGATAAGCATTTCTGAATTGCTTACTTTGAGGAAGTCGACCCGTTAATGCAATCACGGGTGAGCATCCCAAGTAGGCGTCTTGTAATCCTGCAGAAAGATTCAATGCCCCAACCGATTGGGAACCGCAAATCCCAGGTTTTTTACTTATACGACCAAAAGCGTCAGCCATATATGCGGCACCTTTTTCACTATGAGTCATAATTCGTTTTATATTTAATTTTTCCATTTCTGGAATAGATTCAGGTACGATCACCGGCATAAAAAAGAAATGGCTTACATCGTAGCCTTTAAGTGTTTTTGCGAGAAATTCTGCTCCAGTAAGTTTGCTCATTTAAGTTACTCTCCCTAAATGTATTATGATCACGTTTTCATTATTTGCCTAAAAGCCTCATGATATATGTATAATTCCAATGTAAATCCTTGTAACGATTCAAACAGAAGGATTTTGATTTTGGGGTAATGTTTTTTTATATCATGAGAACAAAAGGAAAGAGAACAAAAGGAAAGAGAACAAAAGGAAACAAAAATGAATTCTAAAACTGATTCTTACCAAAAAGTTGCTGCAATCACAGGTGCAGGAAGAGGTAATGGGAGAGCTACAGCTTTTGAGCTGGGGAAACAAGGTTTCTCATTATTTTTGGGTGACATAAAAGCGGAGTTGCTAGAGGAAACAATTGGCGATTTAAACAGTTCTGGGTTTAAGGTTTCTGGGGGAGTTTATGATGCCAGTAATTTACAAGATACAGATCGGTTCATAAAAGATATTCAAGAGCATTATGGTAACTTAGATGTTTTTGTAAACAACGCCGGCGCTTCGCGACCACAATCATTTCCAGAAGTGACGGAGGATATGTGGGATTGGACTATAGATCTTAACTTGAAAGGTCCATATTTTTTGATGCAACAAGCGGCGAAAATCATGACTCGTCAACGCAGTGGATCGATCATAAATATAGCCTCCATATCCGCTTGGGGCGGAAAAACTTCTTCGCCTCCGTATGCTATTGCCAAGGCTGGCATAGTAACCATGACTGTTACCGCTGCTGTTTTATTAGGTCAATATGGTGTACGTGTAAATGCAATTGCTCCTGGAATAGTGAACACACATTTCCACGATGAAGTTGACTTACTTGTTGGACAACAACAATTGGGTCTACAACCAGGACAATTAATGCAGAGAGCGGAAACTGATATCCCACTAGGACGTCTTGCGGAATCTGATGATATCGCCTCTGCGGTATCTTTTCTTGCAAGTGATGCTTCAAGATACATAACCGGAGAGACTATAACTGTGGGTGGTGGAAAAAGCCGTCTTTGATCAGAATGCCAGGATAAGTTCGCCCGAAAAAAATTAACTAAAATATGTATCAACTTTATCTATTCTTGATCAAGCTGGAATGGGTTCTTTTTTTACCCAGGGTATGAAAGGTATCCAAGTGCTTTTTATGTTGTATTCACTAATAAAGATGTAAGGATTTGGCTTGGGTTCTTTTGGATATTTAATTGGTTCCATCCCGACTTCCTGTAGTGTTTTTCCAGCTTTCCGATGATTACATTTTTTGCAAGCACTTATTATGTTATTCCACGATAAACCTCCACCCTTACATCGTGGGATGATGTGATCTAAAGTTAAGTCTTTTTGAAAGGAACCACAATATTGACACTGGAATCGATCGCGTATAAAGACCTCTCTGCGTGTCAGTTTTTTCTTTTGTAAAGGCCGTTTTACCATGTAGAAAAGTCTGATTACATCTGGCTTTTCAAAAATGTCATCTACGGACCTTAAATATTCTCCTGTCTCAACGACGTTTTCCGCTTTTTCTTTCCCGATTAAATTTATAGCGCGTCTAATGTTACAAATGTTTATAGGTTGATAATTTTGATTAAGGACAAGTACTCGAGTTTGTAAAATCATATTTTTGTTTTTTCGTCCGAATTCTATAATAAAAATTCAGATAAGTGTACCCGCGTTAGTTTTATACCTTTTTATCCGACCTAGACAAGACCGTAACAAATTTTTTTTAACGCAGATAGTGTAATCCTTATTTTATTTGTAAATATTTTGCACAATGTGGAACCAACTAATTGACGATAGTAGTGATAGATATTATAAAAACAATATATTTCTTGCACATTTAAGTACATAAGGAATTTTAAGGCTATAAATAATCGGTGAAATGAATTCCTAAAGTTATATCCAACCCCATGATTAACCCTAGTACGATGCTTAGTAACCCAGCTACGGAAATAAACAAATTGCTCACCTTATTAGAATTGGAAAAAATACTAAGAGGGATAGAAAACATTATTGTCATTATTGCCATTGAAATCATTGTTCCCAACGAGAAGAAAACTAAGAAAGCTATCCCATTAGTTATGTTAGGGGAAGTTGGTAGTATTAATAACATAACCGCAGCACTGCCAGCAAGCCCATGAACAACTCCAATCAGGTATGATTTTGCTCTAAAAAAAGGAATTAATTCTGGTAAAAACCAGTGCTTTTTTGAATAATGTTCGTCGAATTTACTTCCCATATGATTGTGGGAACCGTGGAAATGGGTATGTTTTGATCCTTCGTGTTCATGGGTATGAGAGTGAAATGATCCCTTGTGGATTTTCCAAAAGACATTTAGACCTAAAAAGATCAACATTAAAGCTACACCAAACTCAAAAAAACCGGCTATTGGTATGTAAAAATCTATAAAAGACTGTTTTACGAATAGTACTATGATTCCTAATATAAAAAGAGGAGTTGAATGGCCTAGCCCCCATGAAACTCCGACCCACATACTTTTGAAAACACTTCTGTAGTCTCGGGATAAAGTGGATATAGCTATGATGTGGTCACCATCTGTTGAATGTCGTAACCCTACAAGTAACCCTATAATTATTGCAGAAAATCCACCAGAAAATTTTATTAATTCATTTTCCATAAATGTAAATATATATAGCCAAAAAAATTACGGAAACGTTAGAATTCCCAGTGAATGCATAATATTTCATTTGGCTCCCGAGACAGGATTCGAACCTGTGACCCGCTGATTAACAGTCAGCTGCTCTACCGCTGAGCTACTCGGGAACTTACTATATTAATTAAACACTTTTTTTTTAAAAATCAAAAACTCTATTTACTAATAATTAAAATTATCAAGCAGATTTTTGAGTAGTTATTTTTTTCGCTATGATTCTTTTTTGGCGTAAATCCATGTAAAAAAAGCTTCACTGCTCAATGTTAGTAACCAAGCCCCTGCACCAATGGTAATGCCAGGTAACTGTGTTAAATTTACGGTACCTATAATCCACACGGTTAAAAATCCTAGCCGCCACAAATTTATATAAATCAACGGGATTGTGTTTTTTTTGTGCATCAAATGTGCCGAATAGAATTGTTCGAATACTAATGCGAGTGGGAGAATGGCAAGTATTGTTAAGCCGTACATGGTTTCTTCCATGAGTTCTTCTGTGATGCCCATAATATTTGAAATGATGAAGTTATGTATGGGGGATATCAGTATGAAAATCCAAGCAATGATCATTGTGATTAAACCAACGCCAATAGAAAAAGTTTTAATTTGAACCAAGTTTTTTCCTCTTGCCATAAGTGTCAAAGAGGTATTTTGTATCCCATTTGTTGGTATCGTGAGAAGAGCAAATAAACCCGAAGCCATAGAAACAGCAGCAATAGAAGTAATAGGGTCGTTTGTTCGCGCCAAACCCGCGTTTATTATAGGTAGCGTCGCCGATGGAAGAAATGCCGCGAAAACCATAGGTAAAAAAAATCTAACTAGATCTTTAATATGAATATGTTTGCTTATTGATGGGTTCGGTAATGTACGGCCAAATAGTTTTGTTAGAAGAAACATTAACAGTACCTCTGACGTTGTTCCAAACGACATTGCTATGGCACCCGTAACTGCTCCATCAAACCCAGTAAACATGAGTAAATATATTGCAATCGCAAGGACTGATGTAGCTCCAAATATTGTTCCTGCCCAAACTATAGCCGGATTACAAAATTTTAGAGCGATACCGTATAAATACATTCTAATTATTAAGAGGCAAGGTAACGGTAATAACCAAGTTAAAGATTGTGAGGCATGAGTTTTGAGAATGCCACTTACCCCGAAAATGTCAGAAAGTAAAAAATCTTTTACGCTAGGTGTGATAACGATGAATGAAAACAGTATGACAGTTGCAATTACCAACAATAAAAATTTTCCTACAGTCTTTATCGAATCACTAGATTCTGCGTAAACCAATGTCAACTGTTGAGTCCGCAGTTGGGGCAGTCCTACGAACAACATTATAGAGAGAGCTAATCCGTAGCCAGCTATAGCAGCTGTCGGGTTACTACTTCTTGCGAGCACACCCGACATTGCTGGGTTAAGAACTGCTCCAATACTGGCATTGGCCGCAGCAGGCATCAAAAGGGATATAGCTAATCCAATAAATGAGGTTTTCAAAATAGAGGGGTGTTAGTTTGTAGATGGATATCCAAATTCACGTTGTAAATAAATGACTGCCTTATTACTACTGAGTCCGAATACTTTTGAATTATTGTCTTTCTATTTATAAAGGGAGTTACATTTAATAGCTATATGTAAGTTATCCTAGACATTACAATGTTTTCATTTACATAATGTGTGTCTGCCTTTTTCGGACATATATTTTGTAATAACTTTAAGATATTTAATTTTGTTTTTTTTGAATGGAAGGAAATTTAATTTTGAGTGTTACCCCAGTCTTTTCGGGAGATAAGATAGAAGAGCTTCAATCGGTTGCAGGCGATCATCTTTTTATGCATGCGCAGCAGGTTAACGATTGGCGGGGTAATTTGAAAATTTTCACCAAAGGAGAAGGAGTTTGGGTTGAGGACACGAACGGCAACCGGTTATTGGATGCGATGGCAGGTTTATGGTTTAAAGCAGCCGGTTACGGGAGAAAAGAGATATCCGATGCTGTTCAAAATCAGATGTTGATGATAGACACGCCTCCCGCCGGAGGAGCCTGCGTCCCTCAAATAGAATTATCTGGGAAAATAGCTTCCCTTTATCACGATACCAGCGCACGTGTTTTTTTTGTTTCAGGTGGTTCAGAAGCAGTTGAAACGGCAGTCAAAATGGCAAAACATTATAGGCACCTTACTGGTAAAAACGGTGCGTTTAAGATCTTAAGTCGTCGCTTTTCCTACCATGGTGCTACAGCGATGGCAGTAAGTTTAGGTGGTAGTCCTGCCGCTGACTCCGTGGGTCCAACTATGCCAGGCGCTATATATGTGAACAACTGGAATTCATATAGGATGCCCTACGAGGGAGATCCTATTGATGTCGCAGTCAAGTGTGCTAATGAGTTTGAAACCGTTATTCTCCATGAAGGGCCTGACTCTGTAGCGGCGATTATTGCAGAGCCTGTTTCGGCTGCTCATGGTATCCAGATACCCCCAGTAGAATATTGGCAAAGACTTCGGGAAATAGCCGATAAATACGATATCGTTCTTATCGCCGATGAGGTTATCACCGGTTTCGGGAGGACTGGAGAATATTTTGCCCCAACTAATTTTGGAATAATTCCGGATATAACTACAGTAGCTAAAGCATTAACGAGCGGATATGCCCCGCTAGGAGCTGCAATAGCCACCAAAAAAATATCGGATGCTTTTATAGGAGAAGATGACAGGACATTTAAGCATCTTTTAACTTTTGGAGGGCATCCGGTCTCGTGTGCAGCTGCAATAGAAAATTTAAAGATATTTGACAGAGAAGATTTGGTAGGGAATTCTCGTAGAATGGGAGAGTATTTATACGAAAAATTGCAGAAACTTTATGATCATAAAATAGTTGGTGATATAAGAGGAGGATTGGGTTTGTTGGCTGCTGTCGAATTGGTTAATGATAGGTCAACAAAAACATCTTTTGCCGCTAATATTGGGCTGAGCAAAATATTATCTAAAATACTTTATGACCATAAATTAATTAGTTTTCGGGCTGGTGATATCATTTCCATTTGTCCTCCCCTTTCTATTTCCAAAGATGAGGTAGATTTCTTAATTTCTGCTTTGGATGAATCACTTGTGGAACTGTCGAAAAAGTTAACTAAATAAAATGAGTCTAGCGTTTTAGGACTAGAAATCTATATTTGCTGGTAAATAAGCTAATGTATTGTGGTATTTTTAAGTGACTTTTAAGGTAAAGTTAGAAAATGATTTTCTGGACAAATTTGAATATAGGACTAAGTTATGGCAAAAACCACTAGAACCACAAAGAAAGAAAAAGATGAGATACTTTCAGAGGCCCTGGATCTAGATACGGATGGTTTTGGTAAGAGTGCTGCTTCAAGTGAGGTGGTTCTCGATCTGAAAGACTTGCAAACTCATTTTACTACTAGATGGGGTACAGTAAAGGCTGTGGACGGGGTAAGCTATAACGTGAAACGAGGGGAAACGTTAGGTGTGGTTGGTGAATCGGGATCAGGAAAATCCGTTTCCGCTTTGTCTATAATGAGGTTAGTCCCTTCACCACCTGGAGAGATCGTATCTGGAGAGGTGATATTAAATGGTCGTGACCTACTAAAATTATCAGAGAAAGAGATGACATCTGTAAGAGGTGGTGAGATTTCTATGATACTTCAGGATCCAATGCAGGCACTAAATCCAGTTTTTACGATAGAAAATCAGGTTGGGGAAGCTATTAAGATTCATCAAGGTCTCAGGGGTAAGGTTTTAGTTGATAAGGTTGTTGATTCATTAAAAAAAGTTAGAATTCCAGCTCCTGATACTCGGGCGAAAGATTATCCTCACCAGCTATCCGGTGGTATGAGACAAAGAGTTGTTGGCGCTATCGGTATATCATCTGCTCCGTCCGTTATAATCGCGGACGAACCTACTACTTCGCTTGATGTTACTATTCAGGCTGCTTACCTAAGATTACTCAGGCAGATACAGCAGGAAGAAGGAGTGGGGATCATATTTATAACCCATGACTTTGGTATTGTAGCCAAAATGTGTGACAGGGTAGCGGTTATGTACGCAGGACGAATAGTGGAACTTTCAGATGTAAGAACAATATTTAACTCACCATTGCACGAGTATACAAAAGCACTTATAGAATCGGTTCCGAAATTGGAAGAGAAGACCGGACGTCTTCCTCAAATTGAAGGGCAACCACCACTACTCCATAATCTACCTCCTGGCGATGCATTTGCTCCTCGATCACCTTTAGAATTTACGGAAGAGGACGCTTCTATAAGGCCGGAATTGTGTGAAGTTGAACCAGGTCACTGGGTTCAATTATGCAGAAGTTCAGTACAGAATTTTGATAAGTATAAACATTTGATAGGCAACGCGGCATAAATTTTCTAACAGGAATATTAACTACGGAGAGGATAACATGACAACAACGAGCCAAAAACCCCAGTCAAGAAATGGTATACCTTCTGCTCCTGGATGTTCCGCCACCGATCCTGTGGTGTCCATAAGAAACCTAAGGAAATGGTATAACGTTGGTAATAATTTGCTTGGAATCGGAAAGAAGACCTTTCTTAAGGCTGTTGATGATGTTTCGTTTGATGTGGAAAGAGGAAAAACGTTCGGGCTAGTTGGCGAATCTGGTTGCGGAAAAACTACCACTTTGAAGGTTTTGTTGGGACTTGAGATACCCACTGAGGGGACGATATTTTATGAAGGTGAAGACGTAGCCACAATGTCAAAAGTGGGAAGAAAAGAGTTTCGAACCAATGTTCAAGCTGTTTTTCAAGATCCTTGGTCATCTTTGAATCCAAGGATGAGGGTAGGTAGCATAGTGGGCGAACCACTTGAAATAGCCACGACCAACACCAGAGCTCAAATAAAAGATAGGGTTTCAACGCTATTAGAGGAAGTTGGCCTAAATCCATATCAATCTAATTTGTATCCGCACGAATTTTCAGGTGGGCAAAGGCAACGAATTGGAGTTGCCCGGGCTCTCGCTTTAAATCCCAAAATTATATGTCTTGATGAACCCGTTTCCGCTTTAGATGTTTCCATACGAGCTCAGATAATGAATCTGCTTGTTGATTTACAGGAAGAACATGGTTTGGCGTATCTGCTTGTGGCCCATAATTTGGCGACCGTAAGGTATATGTGTCACGGTATGGCCGTGATGTACTTGGGTGTTATCCAGGAGATGGGTGAAACCGAAAAATTGTTTGATAATCCAATGCATATTTACACAAATGCATTGGTTTCAGCTGCTTTACCGTCGCACCCAGATATACAGAGAAGAGAGTTTTTGCTTCCAGGTGAGGTTGTATCACCAATCGACCCACCACCCGGTGATGTTTTTATGTCAAGAACTCCGCTAGAGGTGGATAAGAGCCATAAATATGCTAATGAACGTCCGCCACTAGCTGAACTTGAACCTGATCACTGGGTTGTTGAAACTCCTTGGAGTATTGCCACAGAAGAGTCAGGGTTTAAGGTAGATTTGTCCTGATCTTAAAAGATTTGTGTACCTGAGTAAAAAAATTACCTTAGATTTTGTCAAAAGTAGTACCGTGGCTCCCGGGCCAGGATTCGAACCTGGATTGGAGGATTCAAAGTCCTCAGTCCTACCATTAGACGACCCGGGACTATAATAAATGTTGACTATTAAATAGTATCGCTACTATTTTAATTATGATTTACTTACATACACTCCTTATCGATAAATTTATTCGGTGATAAATTAACAAGTGTTGTTTTTGTTAGAAATAACACTTAACAGAAAAAAAATGTCATTACTGAACGTAAGAAATTTGTCAACTGTGTTTGAAACGTCAGGTGGTCGGACAATTCACGCAGTAGACAACGTTACGTTTAGTATGGCAAAAGGTGAAATTATGGGCCTTGTGGGAGAAAGTGGATGTGGGAAAAGCGTTACGGCCTTATCGATCTTGAAGTTAATCCCAAATCCTCCAGGGGAAATAATTAGTGGAGAAATCATATTTAATGGAGTGGATTTACTCCAATTAAGTGAATCTCAAATGCAAGACATAAGAGGTCGTCAGATAGGGATGGTTTTTCAAGAACCAATGAGTTCTTTGAACCCAGTGTTGAAAATAGGCACACAAATTTCTGAGCCTTTAACTAGGCACCTAAAAATGAACAAAAATTTGAGCTTATCACGTAGTCTTGAACTGCTCGAAATGGTTGGTATTCCTGATGGTAAGCAAAGGATAAATGATTATCCTCACCAATTTAGCGGCGGTCAAAAGCAAAGAATAATGATCGCTATAGCCCTCGCATGTGAACCCGCTTTATTAATAGCTGATGAAGCTACTACAGCACTTGATGTTACTGTTCAAGCGCAGATTCTTGAACTATTGAAAGACCTTTCGGATAATTTGGGGATATCGTTATTGATCATAACCCATAATCTTGGAATTGTTGCTAGATATGCTCAAAGGATTGCCGTTATGTATGCGGGTAAAATAAGGGAAATTGGGTTGGCAACGGATGTTTACCGCGCTCCAAAGCACCCATATACTGCTGGATTGCTCGATTCAGTCCCTAAACTGAAAGGGAAAAAACTGACACGTCTAAACTCTATAGCAGGGGAGGTACCAGATCCAACGGACTTGCCTCTTGGTTGTGCATATAATATTAGGTGTACGAAGGTTGTAAAAAAATGTAACACCGAACCTGGATTGTCTGTACACACGACTAATCAATCCTACGCATGTTGGAATCCCCTCTGATGATATGATAACGGGAAAGAGAAAGAAACTTTTAAATGTGAATAGCCTTAGAGTTCATTATCCGGTTACGGGGGGTATTTTTTTCCCAAAAGAAACCGGTAGGGTTAGAGCTGTCGATGGTATTTCATTTGATATAGCTCCGGGAGAGACTTTTTCTCTGGTTGGTGAAAGCGGTTCGGGGAAGTCGACAGTTGCAAAATCTATCGTAGGTTTATTGGGGAATATGTATGGGGATGTAGAATTCGACGGTACCAATATTAGTACATGCAGCTCCAATGAATTAATGAATATTCGAAGACAAATTGGATTCGTTTTTCAAGATCCCTACGGTTCGTTAAACCCCAGAATGAGGGTAGGAGATATCATAGGTGAGCCCTTAAAAGTTCATAAACTTTATGGGGAAGACGAAGATTTTAGAAAAAAAATTAATGATCTTTTGAATATAGTTGGTTTAAATCCAAATTTTGCTGAGAGATTTCCCCATGAATTTAGTGGAGGACAACGTCAACGCATAAGTATTGCCAGAGCAATTGCTACGAATCCGGACCTTGTAATTTTGGATGAGCCTGTTTCAGCTCTTGACGTATCAATTCAAGCCCAAGTTCTTAATTTATTGATTGATTTACAGGATAAGTTTAATGTTGCCTACTTATTCATTTCTCACGATCTTTCTGTCGTAAGACATATCAGTGATAGAGTTGGGGTGATGTATATGGGCAAGATAATAGAGCTTGGAAAAACTGATGAGATATTTTTTAATCCCTACCATCCATATACCAAGGCCTTATTGTCAGCTATACCAGAACCTGATCCAGATGTTGAATTAAAAAGAGAACGGATCATTCTTTCAGGAGAGCTTCCAGGTTATTTGAATCCGCCATCTGGGTGTCATTTTCACCCAAGGTGTCCTATAAGCACTCCAGATTGTTCTAACCTACGACCCGAAATAAAGAATATTCACAAATCAAATCATTTTGTAGCGTGTATAAAAGTTGAAGGTTATTAATTTTTTAGAGCTAATTTTTGAACCGCATTTTCATTTAGTTCAATACCTAAACCCGGCTTATTATTTAATTTTATTGATCCCTTGACCGGAATTACGTGGTCACCATACAACTCTGCAATTTCATCAAGATCTCCGGAGAACTCTGTTGAAAATTCGTGAGGTCTTATTCCATTTTGAACAGTTGAATAAGTGTGTATAGAAGCAATACTGTTTATTCCTGCTTGTGGACTGTGGGGCATTACTGGTTTATCTAAGGTAATTGCCATTTCATATATACGTTTCACTTCAGATGGCCCCCCTGCGTTTAAAATATCTGGCTGTAAAATATCTGGATTCCCTAATAGAACTAATTGTTGAAACCACCATCTGTAGGAATCTTGCTCGCCTGCTGAAACCGCTACGTCCAGAGCATCTGAAACCTGCTTTAGACCCGGTAAATCGTAGTGTGGGATAGGTTCTTCAAAGTGATTAATTCCCAATTCTTCAAATCTACGCCCTTGCTGAATGGCTGTGCTGACCGAATATCCATTGTTTGCATCGAAACCCAAATAAATTTCATTCGGCAAAAACTCTCTGACAAGTTTAAACATGTCATAATCTTTTTCGGGATTACTATCTTGTCGCCAACCTTTCCAGTCCATCCTTATCTTGAAGGCGGTATACCCTGAATTCCAACCTTCCTTTATATCGTCTAACATCTCATCAGGAGTTTTTTTCCATCCACTTCCTACGCTCCAATACAAAGGAATTGTCGTTCTAGCGGCCCCTCCCATAAGTTTATATACCGGCATACCGGCTTCCTTACCCATTAAATCCCATAAAGCTATATCAATTGCACCAACTACGTTTGCTGGCAATTTGTACATACGATCTTCTTTACCTAACGCTAATGTTTCCCAGTGGCGGTCGATTTCTATGGGATCTTCTCCTATTAGCACGGGTTTGATTATCTGTTCGAGATAAGCTCTAAAGACTTCAACGGATCTACCGGGTACCACCTTTGACCCTCCAGGTGCTTCAGACCATCCTTCTATTCCGCTGTCTGTTTGAATTCTTATTAACGTTTTTCCTATTTTTAATGGAGTTAATTGAATATCGGATATTTTCATGTTTTCCCTACTTTATTTGAAGAACTTGTAACAATTTATAAAATAATACGAGCTGAGGTTTACTAATCTTTCTGCATCCTTTTTATGACACCATCTAAAACAGCTTTTGCTATTTCTAAAGACTTTTCAGAATCTGATTTATCGTAAACTTCATATGGGGCTGCGCCAGGTAAACTTGATGGTAACCGAGTACCAATGTAATATTTGTCAAGTAGCATGGCTATAGATTTTACTAGGTCGAAAGATGGATCAAATACCATCGCATCTTCACATAAATCAGAAAGGGAAGTACCCCATACAAATTCGGCTCCCTTACTATATATATATGCAATTACTATTTTCACAGCAGATTCATGGCATAAGAAGCATGCAAGGGCATGATGTCCTGCTTTTGCATTAAAATTTGCCACTTCAAAATCGTAATTCGCCTGCTTCACCCAATTATTCGACAATTTATTCACTTGTGTATAAGACCTCCCCTATAGATAAAGATTTTATTAAAAATGGATCGGTTTGGGATAGATTGGATAATTCTTTTGGGGTGAACACGTAAAAGTCTGCTTTAACTGTGGGTCTTAAATGTGTTACCCAAAAATCTGACCTATCCTTATATGGCTGATCTGTTTCCTGCACAATTAATACCTCTAATCCACTATCGACTGATACATTGCCGACTGATAAATCACCAACTAATATTATTTTTTTTGCACCCAACTGGGGCATTTCTCTTACGAACCGCTCTGCTTCACCGTTCAAAATTTGTTTTCTCTGTTGTGAAAATCCAAACATCATCGGAGACATAATTATCACCCACTAAAGACTCTAATCTTTTAATTTAATTCTGATTTTATTTGTTTTCAGGGTAAATGTACGGAGTTTTTCTTATTAGATTGTTTTTTAATAGTACTGACCAGATTTACGTAATAGAGATAACTGGGAGCTCTCTAGAAATTTAATTTCAATTAGCCAAAAGTAATTATATTTCAAACGTTATAGAGAAAAGGGATGCCTGGATCGGGAAGGATTTGGGATGGGCTTAGTTCATAAATTTCTTTTTTATAAACTTGTATTCGATGGCTGCCACAATCAGTTACATACATCAGATCACCATAAATCCTTACAGAGGTAGGACCCCTAAATCTTTTTGATTCTTCTAAAGTTGTCATTTCCCGTGACCTGCAAGCTCGTGCGTTTGCCATCAGATATATTCGACCACTTTTTGAGAGAACAGCATCTCCAATGAATCTGTCTACATATCTTCCGGAGGCATCATACTGAAGTATTCTGTGATTACCTCTATCTGCAACGTATGTATCACCATCAGAGTCTACTTCGATACCCGCGGGTCCACTTAGTCCACCTAATTCAGGTCCAGTGTCTCCAAAAGACATCATAAAATTTCCATCTTTGTCAAACTTTTGAAGTCTGTTATTCCCCCAGTCCGATACCACGATTGTGGCGTCATCACTATCCACAGATAACCCCCAGGGCATGTTAAATGATCCTTCCTCTGATCCTAACTTTCCAAATGAAGTTAAATATGATCCTGAAGGAGTAAATTTTGAAATTCTGTGATTCAATGTGTCAGCAATAAGAAGATTGCCATCCACGTCAAAACTCATTCCAGATGGTCTATTGACCTCGCCCGGTTTTGAACCGTAGTCCCCCCAGGATCCGATATTGTTCCCATCTCGGTCAAATATTATTATCTTGTTTGTTGCTTCATCTGTAACGTAAATCTGTTCTTGTTGGTCAATAATAATTTGTACAGGCCACTCTAATCCCGAACCGATCGTGCCTAAATCTTCATCATCCCAATTGGTTTTTCTTATTTGAGCTCCTAGGCCGTATGAACGATTTAAAACCAGCAGCGTACCGTCTTTCAATATTGCCAGATCTATGGGATTGGTAGTTACCCGTCTCATTCCCAATGTGGCGTGGAAAGGGAATCCTGCTCTAAGTAATCCATGTGGTTTGCTCATAACATGTCTCAAATCAAAGTTGTTCTAAAAGGTTTAATCTGTTCAAAATCTCCGCCAACTATATCTTTGGGGTCCAAACCTAACCATTGTTCAAGAATAGTTCCGTAAACACCCCTGAAATCAATAGTATGCCGCATATCCTCACCATAAAGCCAAGTGGAGGGTTCGAGAGATGGATACTCAGAATACAATCCGCCTGCAATATTTTCTCCAATAATAAAGGCACCACCTCCAGATCCGTGGTCTGTACCTGATCCGTTGTCTTTTACCCTTCTTCCAAACTCCGTGAAGACCAAAATAACGATTTCTTGCGCGGCATCATGTTCGGAAAGATCATTCATAAAATCACTAATAGCTTCAGTTAACTCGGTCAATAACCGGGCGTGATTGGGAACTTCTTGGGCGTGATGGTCGTATCCGCCGTGACTGGTGTAAAAAATCTTTGTTCCTAATCCAGATAAATGAACTCTTGCTACGTCCCTTAATGAACGAGCGATCGGGTTATCAGAATACTCTACTGTAGATGAATAGTTCACCGGAGATTCAGATAGAATTTCCGCCCCCGTTAAAACATTTCGCCCTGTTTGGCCGAAATAATTTGTAACCATCCCGCTCCCGATAGCAGGTGTGTACATTCTTCTGAATATTTCCAAATCTTCTTCTTTTTCGCGGTGTTTTTCAATATCCGACATTAAGCCGTAATTATCTAAATCACCCACTGAAGTTGCCACGACACCTGGTGCCGCAAGAGCACGCGGTAAACCTCTGCCAAAGTTAACCGCTGTAACGGGATTTTTACTGTCTGGGTCTATTTGTCTTATGACTTTAGCCAACCAACCTTCAACTGCAATGTGATTAGGTTCGCAAGTGTGCCATATGTCCATTGCTCGAAAATGGGACCTGCTTGAATTTTCATATCCTATACCTTGAATTATTGCCACCTTTCCTTGCCCATATAACTTTTTTAGAGCGTTCGCTGATGGATGAAATGCCAAAGTTTCAGTGAACGGTATAACCTTATCCTCTGGAATTCCGACAAGTGGTCTATTATCGTAGTAGACACCTGATGTGAAAGGTATAACGGTATTCATAAAATCATTCCCACCTGACAATTGAACAACAACCAACACAGGTTCTTTCGAGGAAATATTTTCTGTAATTGTCACAATATCCTTCCGTATATCTTGTTACGCAAATTGAAATTCCATCGAAGAAACGATCAGACGCAACATTCTGACTATCCTAATTTCAGATTTTTGTGATTCTTTTTCAGTCCCAAATTTCAAATGACCATCCTTTTCAGCAAAATCTGTAAGTAAAGAATGAGTGTTGTCACTTACTTTTAAATATCCCAACGCTTCTAACATTTTTGAAACAAACATCTCAGGCGGCACTGTTTTTCCGTTCTCTTTTATTATTGATATTATGTTCCTTACACCTGGTTTTTTCGGATCATTCAGCATTTTTACTGCAAAATTTACTCTTTCAGTTAGAGTCCCTCCGTCTATCCATTCCTTTCCTGTGTGCCACCCCTCAACAGATGGAGGATTCATTAATGCTTGTCCCATCGCTATGCATGTTCCATCAAGATCCTTTAGTCCTGGTTCAGGGTATTTAAAATCTCCGGAAATTTTTAATGTGCCTACAATAAACTCGGCGGGGCACTTAACTCTTTTTTGTAATGAATTTTTGAACCACTCTGCATTAAAAAGTGTTCTCATCACCGATCTGATATCGGCGTCTGATTCGAACCATGATTTCACTAATGAGTCTATTGCAGCCTGATTTTTGGGTGGTGTAATACTCCAGGCCGGAACTTGAGGTTCGTCTTCGACAAAAAAATTGTATAGATGGCGACAAACGAACTTAGCTGTTGCTTCTTGCGAAGCGATTATATTTATAATATCTTCACCGTTGAAATTCCCTTTATGACCCAAGAACGTTTTTTCGCCATAATCATGATCTTCAGATATAAATCTAAACCCAGAATCATAATGACCAAAGGGATATAGAGGAAGTGGTTGTTTAAAACTCCATCCCGTAAAAGATCTCGCAGCACTCTTTATGTCGTCTTCAGAATAATTTCCTATGCCCATTGAAAATAGTTCTAAGATTTCTCGGCCATAATTTTCATTTATAGACTTTGCGTGGTTTTCATTATTATCTAGCCAATATATCATCGCGGGATCACGCGATAATTCAAGTAATATCGTTCTAAAATTTGCTAGTCCGTTTGTTGTTAACATCTGTATGTGATCTATCATCGAAGGTGAATGTTCACTTTTAAACCAAGCCGTAGCAAGAACATGATGCCAAAATAACGCCATTTTCTCTTGAAGTGGTCTTTTTGTGTTTATCATTCTGTAAAACCATCTAGTAACCCATGGTCCTAAATCGTCTTTGCATGCTGCTAAACTCGGGTAATATCTTCCGATCGCGTTATCATCTACGTCAGGGAATTTTTCAGAATTCAGTAAATCTTCTACTAATCTTTCATAAGATTGTGAAGTGTAGTGATTGATTTCAGTTATATCCGACCCAAACCCAGCCCGTCTTAAAAGATGTGAAACCAACGCCGGATCAGTTTTAGTGGTTGTTGTCATTCTATTTAAACGTCCGTTAAATTTGTAACAAGTTTATATTTTTGAAATCGATACTACCATTATGTGGACCATCTTCAAGTGATACTCACTCTAAACTGCTTAAATACCGAAAAAAGTGATGTAATGCCATCGTGCATTCAATCATCACAAGGTGTTTAATTAAAATGTTATTGCTGTTGTAATTGAAAATGGGGCCTTAGCTCAGCTGGGAGAGCGCCTGCTTTGCAAGCAGGAGGTCAGCGGTTCGTCCCCGCTATCCCCCACCACTAGTTTATAGAACAGGGATAGATTATTATTTAAGG
>PCAX01000062.1 GCA_002730795.1 Chloroflexota bacterium | reverse complement strand
CAAATCATAATTCACATAACTTTTATGGGTTTTTAAAACCAAAACCCGTGCTCCAAATCTTGAAATAATTTTTGAAGCACGGGTGGGTTTTCATGTTGTAGTAGAACTAGCGGGCTGGTACCAGTAGTTCAGGTCCCTGTATTGGAGAGGATTCAAATCCATCTCTCATAGGCCATTCTTTTATAGATAGTGGGTTCACTATCATGCCGTTAGGAACAACCGCTATTCCAGATTGAGGCATCCAGTGATGCATTTTTTCTGCAACACCGGTGTTAATTTCAATTCTAGCTGCAGCATCTTCCTGTTCATTTGCGGCCAAGAATGCTTCGGCAATCCATGGCATTTCAATACCACATCCGAAACCTCCCCTTGTTAGGGCAGTATTTTGTGGGCCCCGAGGCCAGTCAAACGGTAAACCGTTATGATGTCGGCAACCCTGGATGTAGACCAAGGTGTTCGATCGATCTACGACGGTTGGTCTGAAGACACCACGATAATCCAAAATCTGAGATTCAGTTTTTATACCAATTTCTTCCCAGAATCCTGCAATACCCTGAAGTATCTCTTCTCCAAATCCAGCCATTGTTATGAACTTATGTTCAAATCGGATTCCATCTCCATCTCGTGGATATCCAGCTTGATCTAAATATTCCTCAGCTTTTGCTGGGTCATACGGTACCTTCCACTCATCTTTAAACTCTGGAAGGGAAGGGATAAACATGGAAATGTGATCGGGCATGGCCTGTCCAGCGAATATAGTTTCGTTGATCAGATCTCGGTCGTATGCCATTGCCATTGCCCACCGAACGAGCCTGGCCTGTTCCATGTCATCAATACCTGCTGGATTGTTTGTGTCGGTGTAAGGGCACTTATCCTCCCAAGGACATCCGACCCAAGGAAGATCTTCTTTAAACCCATCCAATTCCCATGGGGTTAGTGCCTCACCTGTATCGAGTCTAGTGTCCTCCCAGTAATTTCCTCCAAATATAACAACTTGTTCTTTTCCAGAGTTAGCAGAAGCCCAAGAGAACCCTTCAGCCTGTAATTCCTTACGGTCAGGTAGTATTAAATCTGCACCGTCTACTTCACCTGTTAGTAACATGGCTTTTCGGGCAGCGGCTTCCGGAACTTCTAAATAGATCATTTGATCTATCAAAGGGCTATGCCGGTGATGGTTCTTTACAGCATCTACAACAATTTTTTCTTCGTCCTTGTATTCAACTACTTGGAATGGTCCTGTAGCAATAATATTTTCGATCATCCATTGCTCAGCTGCGGCATCTCCACCCTTATCATCAAAGACCTTCTTGGAATATATTTCCATGGTCTGTCCTTGATTATTCAACTGGTTGGCAGCCCATCTTACATCCCAAGTGTTCACCGTTATTTCTACAGTTTCTGCATCAATAGCTTTATGGGAAGTAAAAAGTGCTCCGTAATCTCCAGCATTGTATGAAATGGAATCTTCGTTAGTATTAGTATTAGTGTCGTCTAAGTTCCACGCCAAATCGTACGCATCGAATTCTCCCCACCCGTCGTGGAATTGAATTCCTTTCTTTACTTTCAATAACAGTTTGTCTCCTGTTTTCTCCCAAGTATCAACAACCATACCAACCACATCCCCCGGCATATTGGTCATAAAAGGTGTTTCCGTAATTCCCCATTTGTAGTTCATGGACCCAGCACTGTTTATGCCTGCGCCCTTTCCAACGTCAATCATAGCGAAAGTCATCACACCTGATTTTCCTTTTGGAGCCGGTAGGTTAGATGTGTCAACTGGTGCTGCAGACGCAGTTGCGACTACAACTTTTTCAACAACCTTTGTTATTGTTTCTTTAACAATCTTTTCTACTTCAACCGGAACCTCTTTGGTAACGATTTTTTCGACTTCTACAATCACTTCTTCTTTAACGATCTTTTCTACTTCGACCGGAACTTCTTTAGTGATGATTTTTTCTACTTCAACTATCTCGGTTCCTCCACAGGCTTGGAGTACCATGGCCAGTGTTGCCACCATTGCTAAGGTGAGTATAGTTTTAGCTTTAATTAAACTTTTTAACATATTTTTATTCCGCATTGCTAATTAAAGTGATCCACCAAAATTCTTGGCAGGATAGAAATATTCGAATGAACGACATATTCCATAGCGCAATTCTATTTGAAAACCATCTCTAAGGCAAGAAATATTCTGAAAATAATAGCGAAAATGTGGTTTTTATAGAAATGCAAGTATTTCCCATATCAAAAACGACATAATTATATAGTAAATGTCCACAATTAGTTACATTTGAGACCATTTTAAAACTTGCTGAATTTCCCTTTAATATCTTTGTGCTTTTGTGAATATATTAAAGCAATTGCCGTAAATTAGGATCCAATCTATCCCTTAGCCAATCACCAATGAAATTAAAGGACATAACTACCAAAAGGATGGCAAATCCTGGAAATGTGGATACCCACCAAGCATTATCCAAATAATTGCGTCCATCTGCCACCATCACGCCCCAGGCTGGGGTAGGGGCGGGAATTCCTGCTCCGAGAAAACTCAAAGAAGCCTCGGCCATAATAAGTTGACCTACCCTTAAGGAAGCAATAATCATCACTGTGTTAAACACACCGGGCAATATGTGTTTCAATATAATTCTGACCTTACTAGCTCCTGCAATTTTTGCTGCGGATACGTAGTCTCTACCTTTTAGAGCTAAAACTTCAGCGCGTATATTTCGTACGAAAGCGCTCCAGGCCAAAATCGCTAAGAGTACGAGAACAACCTGTAAGCTCGGTTCGAAAGCTATAGTTACCACAAGGGCAAACAATATGAAAGGTATTGAAAACCATATATCAACTAACCGCATTGTTAACTCGTCGATAAATCCTCCCATATACCCAGCGATTAATCCCAGAGTTACGCCAATAATGGCTCCGGACAAAAGAGATATTCCAGCAACGATAAGTTCTATTCTGGCTCCATGGATAAGGCGACTTAATATGTCTCTTCCAACTACATCTCCTCCGAGTATTCTTTTGGTTGATCCTCCTTCCATCCAAAATGGAGGAGCATTCCTCAAGCGTAAATCAGTTTTTCGGTAACTTTCCGGAGCTATTTGTTCAGAAAAACCACTGCATATCAATAACGTCAACAGAATTATAATGGGAATTACCGGCCATTTACGTAGGACCCACCAAATTTTTGCGAGATAAGAAACGATCGATATATTACTGGTTATTCTAGCGTCGTTCATAAATTATTCTTTATGCCCAGTCAATCTAATGCGTGGGTCAATTGTTGCATATAAAACGTCGGCTATAAATGCTGTCAATGAAAAGAGTGCGGCGAAAAAAAGCACAGCGGTACTCAGTGTATTAAAGTCATTTTCAAATACGGACTCCGTCGCCAACCTACCAAGGCCTGGCCAAGAAAATACAACCTCGATTACGACCTGACCGTTTAAAAAGAAAGCCATCAATAATGCTGAAAAGGTTAAAGGGGGTATTAATGCATTTCGAAAAGCGTGTTTCCAAACGACCCTACTGTTACTTACGCCTTTTGCCCTAGCCAACCTAATAAATTCGGAGTCTAATACTTCTAACATTGCTGATCTTGTTAATCTTAGATACCCAGCAGCTCCACCCCACCCCAAAACTATGGACGGAAGAACGAAATATTTAGCCCGTTCTATAAAGCTTGCATCTTCTGGTCCAATCGTGCCTGAAGGAAGCCAATTGAGAAGAACTGAGAATATTAAAATCACCATGATACCCAACCAAAAGGCTGGAGTTGCCTGACCAAAAAGAGCGAAAGTTCGTCCCACATAATCAATGAACCCACCTCGGTAAACAGCCGACAGAACACCCAATGGAACACCAATTAAAGTAGCCAGTATCCAGCTTGTAATCGACAGTTTTATTGTTGCGGGAGCTTTTTCTAGGAACAGATCTATAACTGGTCTTTGTGTAAGAAGCGTTTTACCAAAATCTCCTCTTACTACACGTCCTATCCACATGCCATATTGAACTACGAGCGGCTTATCTAATCCAAGCTTTTTTCCAATAGCTTCGTAGGCTTCTTCAGAAATTCCGTATCCTTCTGGCCTAATTAACATTTCTCTCGGGTCACCAGTAAGTCTTGATACCGTAAATACTATAAACGTGGCTGCTATGACGGTCACGACCGCAAAAACCGCACGCATTAGCAAATATGAACGCATATATATCCTTAATTTTTTCTAGATTTTTACGGCAACGTTTAAATAATTTTCAGTGATATCAACAATAATGTTTGAATGCAAATAAAAAAATATACGCACTTTACTTCATTATAACCAAGCCTATAACATTCCAAGTTTTCTGACTGCTTGAAGGCCTTTCCTATACCGGGTTACTGTTTCGTCAATATCATTGTCTGTATGAGTTGACGATAAAATCATTGATGCGGGATGGGTCCAAAGTCCTTCATTGATGATTGCAGTATGCAAGTGATCCAAAACGGCGTTTGCTACTGGCCGACCACCCTGTTCTATGGTGTCTGGTTGCGCATAGGGATTTGAGGTGTCGACTGGCTCACCAAGGCTTACCATCACTATTGATGACATTCCATAAGCACCGCCTGGTATTTCTAATTCTGTTAATGTTCTGTTTATTCCATCACGTAATCGTTCAGCTTGTTTGTGAGCTGTGGATATAATCGGCTCTTTTGCAACAATACTCAAAGCTGTACTGCCGGAAGCTGCCGATAGTGGATTAGCGTTAAATGTACCTGGGTGACGTATCCCTTGTTCGCCTATGGTGTCGATAATTTCAGCTCGTCCCCCAACGCAGCCTCCAGGAAGCCCACCCGCGAGAATTTTTGCAAATGTACTAAGGTCGGGTATGACTCCATAATGTCCTTGGGATCCTGCTTTAGACCACCTGAACCCACTCACCACCTCATCAAATACCAACAATGTAGAATATTTTTCTGATAATTCTTTCAATCCATGAACGAATTCAGGGGGAGCTATGTCGTTTCCCTGAAAAATTATTGCTGCTACGTCATCGTTTTTACTCAGAACGGTTTCGAGATTTTTCAGATCATAAGGGGTTACATTTATTACCGATTCACTGGTGCCTTTTGTTATCCCATAGTTTTTATCGGTTTCGTCGTTAGTGACATATGCTGTATCAGACCATCCATGAAAAGCACCAAAAAACTTCACGATTTTTTCTCTTCCAGTGAAAACCCTTGCCATTTTAAAAGCCATCATAAGGGCTTCTGTTCCAGAACTTACGAACCGCATTTTTTCTACGGAAGGGACTAGGTTTTTTACACATTCAGCCCATCTAATTTCAAGATTGGTACCGGAGCTGAAATGTGTACCTTTTTCCACTTGATCTTTAACAGCTTTTACAATTGCCGGGTGAGCTTGCCCTAGGATCATTGATCCATGGCCAGTTTTGTAATCAATATACTCGTTGCCGTCGACATCCCATTTTTTTGGGCCTTTACCTTCAACCATGTAGACAGGATAAGGAGACATCGCTCTCGAAACGTGAGTGACCCCCATTGGGAAAACATTTCGAGCATCTTTTGCTAATTGTTTTGAACTCGGGTGTAAATTCTCAAAAGTTTCTTCAATTTTATTCATGATCGAGTGCCTATAGTGTTATCAACGTTGATTGGATTCTTATACATTATTATCAGAAAAGAGCCTTTTATTACTATGACTTTTGTGTATACAACGGAATTTTAACGCAGTTATAGATGATCTATGTTATGAGGAGATGCTAGTTAAAGGGTAAATCGAAATGACAGCATTTGTGGTTACAAATTTCCACTTTTTTGCAACAGTGAACTAGCAAGGGGAATAACGAATCCATTAACGACAAGACTTAACGACAAGACTTCTGGATTTACATAGATTGGGGAAGATACTAATCAGTAAAATCCTCCTTCCAGAATCATAGTCACTCCCATATCTAAATAAACATTTCTTGTTTCGGGTTTATAGGATCTTAGGCATAATTGAGTGGTCGATGAAGATAGACTGTTGATAACGTGTCTAATGCAGTCATCATCAGTTTTCAACGGATGATCGGGGTATGCTTCTCTGTTAAACGATAAATCTGCGGGTCCCCATGAAAGAACATCAACGCCATCGACTGCGGCTATTTGATGGGCAGACGTAATGGCTGTAAGAGATTCAATCTGCATCCACAGGATGCCATGGTTGTTCCACCAATCGGCTGTTTCAAGCCGCGTAAGATCTTCGCGAGATAAATATTTCGGACCACCACCCCAACTCCGGTTACCTTTTTGAGGGAAATAAAAATTGTCGACGGCATCCTCCACTGTCTTTAAATTTTCAACTTGGGGCACTTCAATACCTGTGGGACCTAAATCCAACATATTTCCTATCAGATAGGTATGGCGGGTATTTTTTATCCTGAGGTTTACTGGAAATCCAAAATCGTTTGCATAATCACAAAATTGAACAAGACGTTCTTCGCTAAACGGACTATGTTGACTATCAGTACTTATAAAATCAAAATCTTTTTTTTCAAGGATTCTACCTATTTCATCCTTAGACGCGGTCATTGGTATTGAAACGCCTATAATTTGTTCACCGGTTTTTATCCGGTTTTTCAGGGTATATGATCCATGTTTTTTCAAATTTGTCCGCCTGAATAAAATTTTATATAAGTTTAAAACATTAGAAAGGTACAAACGAAGCATATGACGTCAGCGCTTCAGTTTTTACGGATTTATCTTCTATCGATGGTTCAGGAGATATCCAAAGTTTCATAGGAACATCCAACGCGACAGTGTAATGTTTTTGGTCATGTATAAACCAACTGGTAAACCTTTGGTAATTTTTGCTTTTATACGTATATGAACTGTCAAACTCGTACCCTTTGATTTCACTGGTCAGTAACTTGGCTACCCGGAAGATATTTCCTTCATTCTTCGTTATAAAATTTGTAGACCCTCCTAATGCACCTAAAGTCCAATCATTCGTATAATCATCTATCGTGGAATAACCCACAGCATTTTTAACATATATTTCCAATGTAATTTCCTGTAAGGTTTTTTTGATTATCACGGTACTTAGGAATCCATCGGTCTTGCTTTCTGTGGTTATTGACCAACCTGGCGAAACGTCCACGTAATACCCTATCGTTGGGTGGTTGTACACCCCATTCGGTGCAAGAGGATCCGGGGTTGGTATAGGGGCGTCACTGCCCATAAAACCTTCCCGTAATTTGGGCAATATTTGTTCTACGGTGTTAATGGATATGGCAAAACTAAATCCTTCGAGCATTATTTCTTTACCATCTGATGTTACTGTACTGTTCAGTTTGTAGGTATTTATGCCACTTAATTTTCCGTTCATAAGGAACATTGGTCCTCCACTGTTACCAGGATTTATCTCTGCGTTCGTGTGTATTTCATCACGTTGTTTTTCATCAGAATAAAAAACTCCGGAAATCAAACCGCTTGAAACCCTTATGTTATCGACACCCAGTGGATAACCAAGTACTACTATCTGTTCACCTAGGTTGACATTCGATTTATCAGCAAAATTTACACTTTTGTACGATTTACTACAGCAAATTGACAGTAATGCTAAATCTCTTGTCGAATCGAACCCGACTAATGTAGCTTGGTATGTATCGCTATCATTTACAATTACGGATATATCATCTGTATTGTCAATTACATGGTGGTTTGTGATTATGAAAGCAGTCTCGTCCTTTGTACTGGTTTCAATAATTACCCCTGATCCGGTACTTCCACTATCTATTTCTATTTTTACAACAGATGACCTCGTTTGTGCCACAATTTCCGATATTTGAGTAATTGGTGTAGGTGTTGGTATGGCCGTTGGGAATGGAGTCGGAGTTTCCGTTGGAACAGGTGTGGGAGTTTCCGTTGGAACAGGTGTGGGAGTTTCCGTTGGAACGGGTGTGGGAGTTTCTGTTGGAACAGGTGTAGGTGTTTCTGTTGGAATAGGCGTAGAAGTCGCAGTGGGTGTTGGCGTGGAAGTGGCAGTAGGTGTTGGCGTGAAATTTGCTATTTGTGTTAATTCAACTTTGTTCAGATGGTCCAAGTGTGCTGTTACAGTTTCAGCAATCAGGTTATCCAGAACTCTTGTTGCTTCGACTCCGGCTGCTACGGTTGATTCTACATTTGGTGTAGGTTCTGGAATGTTCTCCGAACACGCAGCTACCAGAGCCAGTAGCGCCATGATAGTCCATACAGCAAATACCGAGATATATGGATTATGGAAGTTAAACAGATTGTTTTTGGTTCTACTTATCCAAGTTAAAAAGTTCAAAAAATTCAATTCTCTGATCTATTACGTGTTCTCTTACTTGGGAACCAACTTCTAAAGCTTCTGGAGGGATTTTATTGCCTTCACGGTAAGGGGACTTGATCGATTCGTCTTGCCATTCCATATAAACAACATTTTTATCCCCAGGGAGCGTACCGCCGTTGAAATAAACTTTGGTAGGACCTCTTTGCCCTGATTTCTCGTAAATTATTGCCTGCTTGGCAACCAACTGGGCGACATTTTTTGCCATGCCCGGTTTCACGTCGTAGACTCTTCTAATTAAGTACATAATTTATTCCGATCAACTTTGGTTTTCCAAGCATATCATTCTATATCAATTCCAATATTTAGCTTAACGCTAGATGGCTGATTTATTCGAAAGATGAATACCCCAAACCAACACCGGAAAGAGATGCACAAACCCAGAACAAAATACTAAAACCACTAGCTAGAGCATTGCGGTCCATTACATAAACACCGATGAAAGTTATAGTAGACTATATTTTCATCATAAATTTATTTAATCCTGATTATAACTGGAGTTACAGAATGAGAGAAACAATGTTAGCTGCTTTAGACGACGGTACAGGTAAATATATTTTAAACGATTTGCCAATGCCGGCTATGCCTGAAGGCTACGCGTTAATGCGGGTTCATCAAACTGGAATTTGCGGTTCTGACCTCCATTTAACTACAGACAGATCCCAGAAAAATGAATCACAAACTCTGCCAGGGGGACACGAAATAGCAGGTGAGATAATAGACATGCCGGCTGAAAGCAATATTCTGAAAGTGGGTGACAGGGTTGCTATTGAAGGCATTGGGGCAGGAAAGGCATGCTTTTCTTGCGATTATTGTAACTACGGGCAATGGCGCCATTGCGAATATAAAGACGAAGAAACTGGCGGCGGATTCGCCGAATTTATTACTAGAAAACCTGCCGGTTTATTTAAAATTCCAGATCACATGGATTGGACCGACGCGGCTTTGGTTGAACCATTGGCCGTCTCGGTACATGGTTTTAGATATGCTGGAATGAAACCGGACAATGTGGTCGGAGTCGTTGGTTCAGCGACCATAGGATTATCCAGTATCGTTGTAGCGAAAGAATTTGGAGCAAGAGAAATAATAGCATCGGCACGATACCCCCAGCAGGCTGAAGCCGCAAAAAAGATGGGAGCAGACGTTGTAACTGGGTCCGATCCAGGTGAATTTGAGGAGGCTTGCAGAGAGGCAAATTCCGGTAAAGGTGCCGATTTTGTAGTTGAATCCATCGGAGGCTACCAGACGGAGTCTTTCAACCAAGCCGTCAGTGCAACCAGATCACAGGGAACCATGCTGTATCTCGGAGGTGTAAAAGTTCCTTCGGTTTTCGACATGTTTGACCCACTATTGAGGGAAATCAAAATCATCAGCTCAAATTGTTACGGTGTGATTGACGGTAGACATGACTTTGAGGTTGCGATCGGGATCCTGTCTTCAATTTCCTGTCCTTTCAGAGACATTGTGACACACACTTTCGCCTTGAATGATATTCAAAAAGGAATTGATACCGCTTGGGATAAGACTACAGGGTCAATAAAAGTTCACATAAGCCAAGGGTAATTTAGGGGCTAAAAGCTTTTAGTTGTAGATTAGCGTTATAAAAATATTTTTAAAAGAGTGGTTTTGTTTGTTCAAGTTTGGTAGCCCCAACGGGACTCGAACCCGTGTCTCCACCTTGAAAGGGTGATGTCCTAGGCCGCTGGACGATGGGGCCAGTATGCTATTTCGTAGGTTGTTAAGGATACCAGTGAATACAAAATTAGAAAGGCATTACGGTTAAGGATATATGGCTAATTGATCCAGTCCTAATTTTTCAGGGAATCCCACCATCAAATTCATATTTTGAACAGCGGCTCCTGCTGCTCCCTTAACCAAATTATCCAGAACTGTAGTTACTACCAATAAATTGTCGGACACTTTTACTATTGGGTGTATGAGGCAGTTGTTGTTACCCCTGGTATGTTTAGTCGATGGCGATGTTTGGACGATTTTTACGAAATTTTCGTTACTATAATAATCGTTATAAATTTCATATACTTCTTCTTGGGTAATCGTTTTTGCCAGGCGGGCGTAATTAGTACCCAATATCCCTCTCGTCATGGGTATTAAGTGTGGTACGAAGCTTACTTTTATATCGCCGATTTTAGAAAGTTTGGAAAGTTCCTGCTCCATTTCAGGCTGATGTCTGTGACCCGATAAACCGTAGCTTTGCGCGCTATCATTTATCTCTGAAAACCCGAACTCTGCCTTTGACGATCTACCGGCTCCGGAAACACCAGTTTTTGAATCATTAATTATTGAAGATTCGATAATTAATGAGTTAACTGCAGGAGCCATACCTAAAATAGCCCCTGTAGGAAAACATCCTGGATTGGCCACCAGTTTACTTGTCTTGATTTTTTCTCTGTGAATTTCTGGCAATCCGTATGTTGATTTTTCCAAATGTTCTGGGCAGGGATGTTTAGTTTTATATGTGGATTCGTATAATTCTAAGCTTTTCAACCTAAAATCGGCGGCGACATCCACGCAAGGAATTCCTTCCATAATAAATGGATTTAATTGTTCGGCACTTGCAGCATGAGGCAATGCCGAAAACACGAAATCTAAGGAAGCGTCAGGTTCTTTGGTAACTGTTAAAGTGGTTGCTTCCAAATGGGGGTATATTTCACTTAATAATTTACCCGCTGAACTGCGTCCAGTAGCCGAAACCACCGAAACTTCCGGATGCCTGTGCAGAATTCTTGCTAATTCAGCACCTGCGTATCCGGTTACATTTAAGATCCCAACTTTTAGCGTCATTACAAAAATAAGAGGTTTTTTTCTTATATTTTATCAGTATTAAATTACATCACTCCTGATAAGCAGATGGACAATTTGTGACAATAGGACATTTGTCGCAAAGCGGATTACGTGCCTTACATGTTCTTCTTCCGTGATTTATCAGAAGAATATGGAATTTAAAACGGTCTGTCGGAGCAATTAACTTTTCCATTATCGGGTGTGCATTATCCGCTGTTGTTTTACTCGTAATAAACCCCAGCCTTCTCGAAACTCTATGGACGTGAGTATCAACGGGAAATGCGGGAAGATCCAGAGCAAATGACATAACGACGGCTGCGGTTTTGGGTCCGACTCCAGGCAGGGAAATCAACCATTCTCTTACGTCTTCTATCCCCATATCTTTTAGGACATCTAAATTAAAATTTGATAACCTGGCGTGTATTTCGAACAAGATACTTTTTATTCTTAAAGCTTTTTGGTTTGCGAGTCCTCCATGTTTTATCGTTGCTTCTAATTCTTTGTTTCCTGTTTCAACTACATCGGTCCAGTTTGGGTAAACTGATTTCAATTTTTTGAAAGCTTTTTCTGCGTTTAAATCTGAAGTGTGTTGGGTGAGAACGGTGAAAATTAATTCGTCCAAAATTCCCATTTTCGGACGCCAGTCTATTGCTCCGTAATGTTTTTGTAGCTGCCTTAATACCGTGCGATATTTTACTGGTGAATTTCCTTTATTTATCAATATGATCTTTTTGCAACGTAGTCGGCCAACAAATCCAGGGATTCACGATTTTTACTTTTTGGCATAGTTTCCAAGTTTTCGTGGGCTTTTTTTATATAATCGTCAGCAATACTTTGGGCCGTTTTTATAGCTCCTGTTTTTTTTACCATATCTATCACTTCGGCAAGTAATTGTTTTCTCTGTTTTTCATCTGCCTCAAAAAATCTTTCTATGATTGTGGCTCCGTCATTTTCGTAGGCAATTATCGCTGGAAGCGTTATAGTACCCTCCGAAATATCATTTCCAGAAGGTTTTCCCAGTCGATCTGGTGTGGAAACATAATCCAGAATATCGTCGTATATTTGATACGCCATCCCAAGGTTATACCCATAATTGTTCAGACGAATTATTGATTCCTCATCACCGTCGGCGAGCAGGGCGCCCCCAAGGGCTGCAGTACAAAATAGAGTAGCGGTCTTGTTATATATGCGCTCGTTATATGATTTTCTGTCAATATCTGTTTTCCAGGCTGCCAAAATTTCATCTAGTTCTCCGCAAGCCAGTTCCGATATGGTTTGGGCAAATCTTTTTATAAGTCGTATGTTTCCAGTTTCGCAAACGTATACCGCAGAAGTAGCAAAAATGTGATCACCAAGCAATACGGCGATATTACGGCCCCAAAGATTACTGGCGGTTGCATGTCCGCGCCTGGTATCAGCTTTGTCCACTGTATCGTCATGCACTAGAGTTGCTATATGCAAAAGTTCAATGGCTGTTGCCATTTTCACCACTGTATCAGTTGTGGTTTTACCCCAAAGACCGGCCACTAATAGAGTTATGGCCGGACGAATTCGCTTTCCAGGTGTTGAAAGGACGTGTTTTAATCGGTCTTCTATGCCTGTCGTATTTTCGGGAATACGATCAGACTGACTGAGTAGCTCTTCAACAACTTTATCTAAATCCTTTTCTACGGGACCATATATGCGTTGCTGTACTGAATCATCTGACATGATTTAGTTCATTAACCGATTATTTTCATCTTCTATTACGGTATCTTCAAGTTTTTTGAACAGAGGCGAAGGAGATTCTATTTTTATATCATCAAGAATTTTCTTTCTCTCCCATCCGTCATGCAAGGTATTTTCTTTGAACCCTAACATTTCATGTATTAATTTTGAGGTCGACGGCAGAAAAGGATAAAAGACAGTCCGGAGAGTGGCAATAATGTTTATGCCCACCCACAACGTTGTTGCAGCCTTCGTTTTGTCGGATTTTAACTCAAACCAGGGTTTTTTTTGGTCAATGTATTTATTACCTGATTGTGCCAATTTCATTGCGGATTGTAGTGCAGACCTAAATTTTCTATCTTGGATAGATTGTGAAACGTCCTCGAGGGCCTTGTCACAATCGGACAGTGCTTGCAGGTCTGTTTTTCCAAAACGTGATGGTTTTGAAAGAATTTCAAAGTTTTTATTTGTCATCGTCAGCACTCTATGAACGAAATTCCCCAAAGTTGCCACAAGTTCGTTATTATTTGCAGATACGTATCCAGCCCAAGTGAATTCTGAGTCAGATGTTTCGGGCATTATGGAAGCGAGGTAATATCTTAGTGGCTCAGGATCATACCGGCTTAAATAATCCGACAACCAAACAGCATGTCCTTTGCTTTTTGAAAAGTCGATTCCACCCAAGTTTAGGTATTCGTTGGCGACCACATCGGTTGGTAAATTTAGGTTACCGTAACCAAGTAGTATTGCTGGCCAAATTATGGTGTGAAAGGGTACATTGTCTTTTCCCTGAAAATAGTAGGATTCTGCGTCTTCGTCCAACCAAAAATCTTTCCAAAGATCTGGTGTACCCGAAATTTCTGCCCATTCAATAGTTGCAGACAGGTATCCTATTACGGCTTCAAACCACACATATATCCTTTTGTTTTCGTATCCTTCTTTTATCGGGACGGAAATGCCCCATTCAATATCTCTGGTTATGGCTCTGTCGATAAGGCCTTCCTTTATCATTCCCATTGATTGGTTTTTAACGTTTGGTCTCCAATCATTTTTGTCCGATATCCACTCTTCCAGAGCATCTTGGAATTTTGATAAATTGAGGAATTGGTGTGTTGTGTCTTTAAATTTAGGAGTTGATCCGTCTCTCTTAGACTTAATATTTATCAAGTCTGTTGGATCAAGAGTACGCCCACAATCATCACATTGATCTCCTCTTGCATTTTTATATGAGCAAAACGGGCATTCCCCTTCAACGAACCTGTCGGATAGGAACATTTTTTCTGTAGTTGAAAACGGCATCTTTTGGGTTTTTTCGCTAAGAAAATCCTGTTGTTTAAGTTTTAAAAAAATATCGTGAACTGTTTTTTTATGTGTTGCCGTATGGGTATGGGTGTAGAGATCATAAGAAAACCCCATTTTTTCTAACGAATTCTTCCATATTTCATGGTATTTCGTCGCTATCTCAATGGGTTCAACGCCTTCGTCCATGGCTTTCAGCGCAGTTGGAGTGCCATGCATATCGGAGCCGGAAACCATGACTACTTGATTTCCCCGAAGTCTATGATATCTGGCGAAAATATCTGCGGGTACATTCATCCCCGCTATATGACCTAAATGCGGTTCACCGTTTACATACGGCAAAGCTACCGCTACAAGTATTTTTTTTGGCAAAATTAATGATTTTTAGTTAAAAAGGTAAACAAGTTTATTTGTTAAAGTATCTATTGTTTGATTATGGCAGATAACTTTCGTTTTCGGTAATTTTGTCCGTATGTTCAGGCAATACTTTTTGTCCGTTGACAACTTACCTTGAACCTATTTCCAGTTGGTAGGTTTTATTTTTGGTTCCGGGAAATTTTTCCGTGACATGGTCCACTATACTGCGACCCGTCAAACCCATTTTTCGTGCCTGATAAATTTCTGCAAGAATGGTCTCATCACTAATCCCGGGATTTTCTGACAAAGTTTCGCGTATAACTATGGTAAATTCTCCCTTTATGGGGTCAATGAAGTGTTTCTGTGCTTCTGAAGAAGTACCCCTAAATACTTCTTCATGCATTTTAGTAAGTTCTCTACAAACCATAATCTCGCAATCACCGGTGACAGTTTCTATATCCTTCAGGCTCTTTTTAAGGCGACGGGGACTTTCGAAACAAACAACGGATCCAAAGTTTTCTTTGACACTCTTTAAAAGGGAAATCCTGTCATTTTGTTTACGCGGCAGAAATCCCAGGAAGATAAATCTATTAACAGGCCATGAGCATATGGATAGTGCAGCACTTACAGCGGATGGGCCGGGTACAGGGATGGTCCTGTGTCCGGATTCGACAGCAAGCCGTACTATTTCATTGCCCGGATCGGAAATCCCTGGTGTTCCTGCATCTGAAACAAGAACTGTATCTCCCTTTTCCAGAAATTTTACGGCTTGTTCAAGTTTTGACTGTGGTGAATGTTCATGTACAGAAATAATGGTTACCTTTTTTTTGTTTTCCATAAATAATTTTTTACTTACCCTTGTATCCTCTGCTATCACGTACTCAATAGAGTTAAACAGACCCTTAGCTCTATCGGACTGGTCTGATAAATTTCCAATAGGTGTCGATACTACGTATAGAACAGACATAGCCAACTATTGTTGGCTTGCAGGTTTCTGCAATAATTTATCCAAGACTGCGTCGTGTTGTTCGTCGGCATGGTATGAACTTCTAACCAGAGGACCAGAGGCAACATGCTTAAATTCCATTTCCAGTCCCAACTCTTTTAACTTTGCGAATTCGTCGGGATGATAAAATCGTATTAAAGGATGATGTTTTTTTGAAGGTCTTAAATATTGCCCTATCGTAAGAAGGTCGCATCCTACATTGCGAAGGTCCTTCATCGTTCTTAATATTTCGTCTTTTGTTTCTCCGAGGCCAACCATCATTCCGGATTTTGTGGGCATATTTCCATTTATTTTCTTTACGTTTCGTAACAGGTCAAGAGAAACATCATAATTGCCTCTTGGCCTTACTTTTTTGAACACTCGGCGCACGGTTTCTATATTATGATTCAAAACTTGTGGTTGGGCGTTCAATACTTTAACTAAGGATTTTCTGCTGCCTTCAAAGTCAGGTATCAAAACCTCTACATTACACGATGGGGATAAATGTCTTACTTGTTTGATTGTTTCAGCAAAAAAACTTGATCCATAATCTTCAAGATCATCTCTATCTACGGAGGTTATAACTGCATATTTTAAGTTCATACGTTTGACTGTAACCGCTACCCTGAAAGGCTCTGTTCTGTCCAAAGTAATTGGCCGACCTGTTTTTACGTTACAATAAGAACAAGACCTGGTACAGATGTCTCCCAGTATCATAAATGTAGCTGTACCTCTGTCCCAGCAGTCTCCTATGTTTGGACAAGCAGCCTCTTCACAAACAGTATTTAGATTTGCTCCTTGAATTTGACTGCGCAACTCTATAAAATTCGTGCTGCCTGGTGCTTTAACCTTGAACCATTCAGGCAATCTACGTTCAACTGTCAATTAAATTTTCCAATGACTACAATAATATATACATTGAGAATAGCAAAAAATTTCCGGAATAATTGGTTACAAAGTTTATGGTTATAACGATTTGAAAAGAAGGCGAAAGAAAAAGTATTTTGGGCCAGTGTTAACTGAGGGGTGCGGTTTTAAGGAAGGGGGTACGATGAAATTGATTGCTGGAGACTTTAAAAAAACAGGAACAACTTTTGGGGTAGTCGATGCAATTCCGGTTGAAATACTAGGTGCTATAGAGGGAGAGCTTGTGTTGGTAGAAATTTTAAAAATTTTGCCCGAAAAAATCGTTACTTCAGTCACCGAGATTTTAAATCCCTCTATACACAGAGTTGAGCCAGCCTGCAGTTATTTTTTGACGTGCACGGGTTGTCAGTGGCAGCATATTGACTATACATATCAGCTAATTTTGAAACGTAAATTCGTACAAGACGAAGTCGGAAAATACAACTTTTTTTCTAAAAATATGGTTGACAACTCCATTCCTTGCGATAAGCAATTAAACTATCGTAATCATGCGCGTTTTACGGTACGCAACAGAAATGGGATCGGGCAGGTGGGTTATGTAAATTCGGCCAACCGACAGTTCGTGAAAATATCTGAATGTAAGCTAATGAATCCCAAAATTAACTTATATTTAAATGAAATGCAGGGGAATATGAAAGATCATTCACAAGTTGCAGTAAGGGCTGGAGAATATACAGAATCTGCACTGATACAGCCGGATCTTTCTAACAATACCAAGCTACCATTTCGTTCGGGGCAAACTCATTATTTCGAAAAAGTTAACCATAGAGAATACAGAATAGCTTCCCCATCTTTTTTCCAAGTTAATATTCCTCAACTCGAAAAAATCATCACTATTTCCAACACGTTGTTGGAGATGAATGGCAAAGGCATTTTAGTTGACGCTTACAGTGGTGTTGGAGTTTTCGGATCACAGTTTTCCAAATATGTGGACCGCGTTATAGCAATCGAAGAATCTTCTTCGGCGGTATCTGACGCAATAATTAGTAACGAAGACCTAAATAACATAGAATACTTATGCGGGAAAACCGAAAAAATCATAAGTCAAATAACCGAAAAAATCGATTATTTAATATTAGATCCTCCTCGGATAGGATGTCATCCTGAAGTTTTGGAAACGATTTTAAAAGTTCTCCCAAATAAAATCCTTATGGTATCCTGTGATCCAGAAAACATGATGAGAGATTTAAATATTCTTTCGAAAGATGGTAAATTTAAAGTGAAAAATGTTATCCCCGTCGATATGTTTCCCCAAACTAGACATATAGAATGCCTGGCTTTTTTAGAGAGAGATGTCTGACGGACCGATTATACTTGTATCTAATTCCCAGCGTAGAATCGAATTAT
>PCAX01000061.1 GCA_002730795.1 Chloroflexota bacterium | reverse complement strand
GGGTTCATTTTAACAGATGGTAAAACGCCGTATGCCACGGACACCCCAGGCTTACCTTCTAGTTCTAATCCATTACCAATAACGCCTGTACCAGAACACCCAATCAAAATATCCGATTTTAACGATTTGTTAACTAATTTCGGCAGAAAATCATAAAACTCTTGGTGATGAGCGGAAACGAAAATTACACATACAGTTGGGAATTTGGTGAATTTAAACATCCCAATCTGACTAGATAAATCTTCTATTGCGTCCTCGAGGTTAGTTTCATTAGAAACAGCTGATTTCCAGGGCAAAATATTTCTCCAGTACAAACATAACTACCGACCACTAAAAGATACTTACAAACATTTCAGTGCATATTTAGTTGCTTCTAGGGTTCTATCAATGTCTTCATAACTATGAGCTGAAGAAATATGAATACGACCATTACTTGAAAGGCGAATGCCGTTTGACAACATAGCCTTGGCAAAAGAGCTGTATTTTATTTCATCGCAATGCAGAAAATGTTCCCGCCAGTTACGAATTTGTTTTTCTTTAGTAAACGATATCGCGAACAGAGATCCATTTCCTTGTATATGTAAGTCAGAGTCTGATGATTTTGCTACCTCTCGGAGCCCTTTTATCAGGGAGTCCCCCACATTATTCATCTTTTTATATAGTTGGCGCTTGGGATCTTGAAGATAATTTAGAGAAGCATGGGCAGCAGAAATAGACATAACGTTGGAATTAAAACTTCCACCGTGATACA
Organism: Chloroflexota bacterium; assembly: GCA_002730795.1. GTDB lineage: Bacteria > Chloroflexota > Dehalococcoidia > Lucifugimonadales > Lucifugimonadaceae. The sequence continues at coordinate 7,791 of PCAX01000061.1, read as the reverse complement.
CCTTTCCTGAACCTATAAAATCCATGATATCGCGACGCCCAACCAGCATCGCTATTGGGAATCCGCCGGCCATAGATTTGGCGTAAGTGGCAATATCCGGAATAACTTTTGTGATTTCTTGTGCTCCCCCAGCAGCTATTCTGAACCCAGTGATCACTTCGTCAAAACATAATAACGATCCATGTGCTTCACACAATGCTTTAACCCCTTCTAAATAACCATCGTTAGGGTAGATACAATTGGAGTTAGCAAGTATTGGTTCCATGATAACGCCGGCGATTTCTCCTTTGTTGTTCGTGAACGCTTTTTCTAGAAGATCTAGGTCGTTCCATTGACACGTTACAATTGAATCACGTGTTCCATTGTCTATTCCCATAGATTCAAAAACAGGAAATGGATTTTCTAAACTTCCCGCGTATTCCAAATTAGGATGCACGCTATAAGAAACAGAATCTGTCCATCCATGATAGTGACCTTCAAATTTAATGTACTTATTTCTACCCGTGTATCCTCTCATTAACCGTATTGCTAATTGATCTATTTCTGTTCCAGATGATGCGAAACGTACGCTAGCGTTAACCATTGGTATCATTTCCAAAGCCATTTCAGCTACTTCCAATTCTTTTTCATGCTGACCGGCGAACACAAAGCCGTTTTGCATATCCAGATTTACAGCCTGAATAATAAAATCTGGAGCGTGGCCGAAAATATTTGGACCCATGCCTTGTATATAATCGATGTACTCATTACCGTCAGCGTCCCAAATCTTTGAACCTTTGGCTTTTGTAAAGAAAAGCGGCACATCAGCTGGTTCATCAATTCTTATTTGACTGGATACACCACCTGCGATGGATTTGAGCCCGCGCTCATACAACTTTATTGAATTGTCAAATTTCATAAACTATTTCCACTTTTTTGTAAAACCCCAATTGCAATGTAGCAATATACGTCTTCTTGTTTTCATTTAATGCAAACTGTAAAACGAAGTTAGTTTTATTGTTTGTATAAATTTATGTACGTCAAGGTTTGATTTTTTATTATCTCTTTAATCCTAATGTGATTATCGATAGATGAATCTGTTGATTCTCGTTTGATCAATTCTATAAAATTTTTGTGTTCGATTAAATATCATCAATCATTATCTGATCTGTGATTTTGTGGAACGTAAAGTGTTTTTGTTGTAATGCTATTTTGGGAAATTTCAGGATGTGCATGCAACTTCAACTTTTTGTAAAACCTGATTAACAAGTATATTTTTAATGTGTCTAAATATATCAGGAATAAGAAAACGGGTGGATTAAATAAAGGGTGTCTAAACGAATCGTCATAGGGAATCACATTACTCATCTGACAAGAGTCGATTCCACTATGAATTATGCCTGGAATTTATTTGAACAAGGAAAAGCGGAAAGTGGCTTGGTGATACTGGCTGATCATCAAACGTCAGGTAGGGGTCGTACGGGAAACAAATGGTTTTCAAATAAAGGCGAAGATATTTTATGCTCGGTTTTATTGAAGTTAAAAGGCAATATTGTACCTGAAATATTGATGGCGGCTGCTTTATCGGTTGTTTACACGATTAAACCGTACGTTGATAATGCCGAAATTGCTATTAAATGGCCCAATGATATTCAAATCGACGGTGACAAAATTTCGGGTGTTATAGCGGAATCTAGGTTCCAACAATATGATTCACTATGTAATGTGGTTGTAGGGATCGGTTTAAATATCAATCTTGATCCTAGTGTTCACGATCTCCTTCCCGATAGAACTACGAGTATGAAAACCCTTCTGAACAGGGATGTAGACCGTTTATTCACCCTGAATTTACTTATTAACCATTTTGATACATTGTTGCAAAGATTATCCAACGGGGAATCCGTTGTGAACGAATGGAAAAGTTATTTAAACTGCGTCGGTGAAGAAATTACTTATTCATACTTAGGCACTGGTAAAAGCCCGAAACATTTAAAGGCTTTAGTTGAAAATGTTGACAGTTATGGCAGGGTACTTTTAATAGATAAAGCCGGTTACAGGTATTGTGTTTCGGCAGGGGATATTCGGATTATAAATCGATTAAATGTCCCTAATTAAAATACTAAGCAATGGAACGCAATAATCGCTGTAATGCGATTAATATTATCGCTGCTATCATAGGTGTTAAATCTATCATACCTAAACGAGGTACTACTCTGGATAGAGGCACTATCAGGGGATCAGTTATATAATAAACCAATCTAATAATGGGATTTGTTCTTGCTGAGTTTGGGAACCACGTTGACAATGACCTAATTATGATTAAGAAAAAAAGGATTTGACAAAAGTTATCTAAAACAGATATCAATTTATTTTACCTCCTTAGATAATTCAATACCCCGATTAAATGCAGAATTGACAGCTCTATCTATAGACGTGTTAAATCCATGTGATTCGAGAGTTTTTAATCCTGATTCAGTAGTCCCACCAGGTGAGGTTACCATACGTCTTAATTCGCTAGGTTGTTTGGTCGAATTAGAAGCCAGATGTGCGCTGCCTAAAACTGTTTCTATAGCTAATTTTTTCGCTAAACTGCTTTCCAATCCTAATTTAACACCCGCATCAATTAAGGCTTCAATAAACAAGAAAACATAGGCAGGGCCACTGCCCGAAATAGCCGTAGCTATATCGATATATTTTTCTTCGTTAACTTGTGTTTCTAGTCCACAACTCTGGAAAATAGCTTTGATAAATTTCAACATTTCTGAATCCACAGAATCTGTAGCCGTCCATACGGCTACGCCTTTTCCTACTTGGGCAGGAGTATTTGGCATTACTCGAACAATTTTATGATGATTTAAATTCATACTGATATGGTGTAAATTTATTCCCGCCATTATGGATAAAATTGTTTGGTTGACGGATAATATTTCACAAATTTCGGAAGACAATTCGTTAAAACTTTGAGGTTTAATAGCAAGAATGATCAAATCTGCTTTTTGAATAGCAATAACGTTATTTTTTTCAACATTAACTTGGTATGTTTCAAGTAAGTGTGTTCTTCTAGATTTAACCGGTTCGCTAACCGTTATATTGTACACCAGATTTGTTTTTTTTATACCAGAAATTATGGCCTCTGCCATATTACCTCCACCTATGAAAGTGATGCGCAAATTTTCCTCAATTTCCTACTGCATTACTGAATATTAGTGTGTTTGAGAAATTAAATATCATGGGTAAAAAGTTTGTTATTTAGTCCCTTTAAAACCTTGGCAATTGGCCAATGAGATAGACAGTTTTATTGCTTCAATCATACTTGTTTCATCAGCCTTATTTTTCCCAGCTATATCGAAAGCAGTACCATGATCCACTGAGGTTCGTATAAAAGGTAATCCAAGGTTGACGGTGACGGATCTTTCCAACCCAAACACCTTGACTGGTATATGACCCTGATCGTGATACATTACTATAATGACATCATATTTCCCATTAATTCCTTGATTGAAAACAGAATCAGCAGGGTGGGGACCTGAAACATTTATATTTAACAATTTTGCTGTGTTAATTGCAGGAGTGATTTCTTCGGATTCTGTGTTTCCTATAATACCGTCGTCCGATGCATGGGGATTTAATGCGGCCACTCCGATTTTAGGATTTTCAAAACCCCATTCAACAAAATGTTTATATGTGAGTTCGATGGCTCTGAGAACATTTTCTTTTGTTACATACTCACATGCCTCAGATAGAGGTTTATGTGTCGATAAGTGCATGCACCTTAAATTGTCGCTTAACAACATAGTAGCCACATAATCAGACGAAGTTAAACGTTTAAATACTTCTAGGTGACCAGTATCTTTACTGCCAGCTATTTTCCATGAAACTTTGTTGACGGGAGCTGTAACCATGGCGTCTACGGACTTTTCTAAGCAAAGTTTCGTTGCCCTTTCTACCCAAAAATGAGATGCAGCCCCAGACTCTTTTATGTGTTTACCGTAAAGAAAATCTTTTTCTTCATATTCAGGGCATTCTAGAACTCGGATTACATCGTCTGTTTCTTCCGTGTTGGTAGGATGTTTTAAAGTTTGAACTTCTTTCTCTATTCCTGCCAACTGAAGTGCTTTTATTACTTGCCGGGTTGTTCCTATTACGATCTTTTGTGATGTCTTGCCTAGAGAAGGGTGAGTAATAGCTTTTACTACGATTTCCGGGCCTATCCCTGAAGGATCTCCAAGGGTTATTGCTATTTTAGGTATTGTCGTCATGTTTCTTAGTTTTTAGTAACTAACTTTAATCCCATTAAGCTAGTTCCCCATCGTCATATATTTATCAACGATTGTGAATTGTTAACACTTACTAAAACCGCACGAATAACATTTAACACAACCTTCTTCATGGGCTAAACCATATGAGCATTCAGGGCATAATTGTGTTTCTCCGACTGTGACTTCAACTTTAGGTTTAGATTGGATAACATCTATTGAAGCAGTCGTTGGGAGTCCTAATTCTTTTGGTGAACGAGAGGCGAACATTTCCGATTGGTGTGAATCACTGTTTCGTAGGTCTTTGATAGATTCTGGTGGTTTATTAACCAATTGTTCTAATACTAGTGCGATAGCATCTGGAACGGACCTTATTAATTCCCCTCCATCCCATGACGGTACATCAGTTATACCTCTGAGTTGTTCGACGACGTCTTGAGGATTTATTCCGCATCTTAATGAAAGAGATGCCATTCTGGAAACTGCTTCAGCCATAGCTGCATCGTTGCCTCCGGCTTTACCGTGGGTAGCAAAAACTTCAAATGGCCTTCCATCATCAGCTACGTTTATTGTTACAAACAAATTACCCCGTCCAGTCCTAACTCTACGTGTTATTCCACTCAAAGCTTGGGGCCTATCTCTTTCCACCACGTAAGATTTAATCTGATCGGTTAAATCCGTTGATTCGTCTCCGTATTCTTGTTTTGAATGCCCTGTTGTGAGAACTTCCTTATCCCGGCTACCTGCTCTGTAAACAGTTATTCCTTTGCACTTTGTTTCCCAGGCTAACATATAAGCGGATTCTACGTCTTCGATTGAAGCGGTGTTTGGAAAGTTGATGGTTTTAGATATACCAGCGTCGGTGCTTTCTTGGAATGCTGCCTGCATTAATACATGGTCTTCCGGTGATATGTCTGATGACACACGGAAAAGTCGTTTTATATTATCTGGGACGTCCTGTCTTTCTTGGAGAGAACCACCATTAGACAAATATTCCAATAGTTCTTCGCTGTAGAAACCACCTTCGTTGGCCATTTTTTCAAAGTTACCATCCACATAATAAAGGGTTTCTCCTCCTAGTATATTTTGTTTTCTGAATGCTAGCGAGAATATTGGTTCGATGCCGCTTGACGCTCCTGCAATCATCGAAATTGTTCCAGTAGGAGCTACGGTTAATCTACAAGCGTTTCTATATTTTGGCTCGCCTCGTCCTTTTTGTTTGGAGTTATTCCACTCAGGAAATGGACCTCTTTCCTTTGCCAGTGACAAAGATTCAGCGTCGGCTTCGTTTTTGAAGAAAAGCATTAATTTCCGACCGAGTTCGATACCCATTTTGCTGTCGTATGGTATTTGCAATTTTACTAGTAGATCAGCGAATCCCATGACTCCTAATCCTAATTTTCTTGTCCCGTAGGTCATTTTTTTGATTGGCTCAACTGCATATTTATTTGCGTCGATTACGTTATCAAGAAATCTGATGGATAATCGAATCACCTTTGATAAATCGTTCCAATCTATTTTTGGACCAGAGGAATCATAAATTACAAATTTTCCAACATCAATTGATCCTAGATTACAAGATTCGTTAGGCAGTAAAGGTTGTTCACCGCAAGGGTTAGTAGCTGTTATTTTACCTAGATGAATTACTGGGCTGTTCCTGTTTACTTCATCTAAAAATATCATTCCAGGTTCGCCGTTCTTCCAAGCACCTTGAACGATTTTTTCAAATACTTTACGAGCTCTTAGTTTCCCAACTTCAATTTTTGTACTTTTTGGGTCTGAAGGGTCTGATAGGCTGCGAAGAGGGTATTCGGAGTCGTTTTTGACAGCTTCCATAAACTCATCGGATGCTCCGACAGATATATTGAAGTTATGAATATCTCCTTCAATACTTTTACATTCTATGAATTCCAATATGTCGGGGTGGTGGATATCCATGACTGCCATGTTTGCCCCATCTCGCTTTCCTCCCTGCGTAACCAGTGTGGATACTGACGATAAATGTTTCAACACAGATATAGGTCCACATGCTTTACCATGTGTTGTCTTAATGGGAGAATCTTTTGGTCTAAGTTCAGATAAGGCAAATCCAGTTCCACCACCAAATTTTTGTACCATTGCTGCGTCGTGTGCAGCCCTCATAATACCTTCCATGCTATCTGTTAATGGAAGGACAAAACAGGCAGATAAAGTTCCAGCTCCAGTACCCGCATTCATCATGGTGGGTGAATTAGGTAGGAATTTAAGTGAGGCCATCATCCTATAAAAATCCTCTGAAATTTGTGTTGCTTGTTGAGAAGATTTATTGTAGTTTAATTCTGGTTCTGCGAGAGCTTTCGCTACCCGTCTAAACATTCCATCAGGAGTTTCTGTTACTTTTCCATTATTGTCTTTTTGAAGGTACCTCTTTTGAAGTATGACATTAGCGTTTTCTGAAATAACCTCTGGTTTAAAATCGATGGGGCTAGTTTTCATTTTTGAATATTGGACTGGTTTTGTTGCCATACTTAAAATTCCTCCAGGTGTTAAATTTGGTGTTTTCGTTTTTTAGAAAATTCTGATAAATCATCTTTAATTAGGCGAAGTTGGTTTTTGTTTGTAGTTTTACTTTTTTCTTTGATTTCATTGAGTGATTCAATTGCTTGTGTAAAGCTTTTTTCATCTTGGAAGTTTCTATACACTGAAGCGTATCTTATATATGCAACTTGATCCAACTTTTTCAATTTATCCATCACAACTTCTCCAATTACGTACGATTCTATTTCTAATTTAGAAATAGAATTTAATTCGGTTTCTATGTCTACAACTATTCTAGAAATTTTCCCAACCTCCAATGGTCTTTTGGCACAGGCTACTACGAGAGAATTTTCCAGTTTTTCTTGAGAGAAAGGTTCCCTGCGACCGTCCCTTTTTATGATCATAATACTTTTTTTGTAAACGCGCTCATATGTGGTGAAACGTAGTCCGCATCTATTACATTCTCTCCTGCGCCGGACTCCGTCCGGTGATTCTCGAGATTCCACCACCTTAGAATTGCTATTTTCGCAAAAAGGACAAACCATACAAGCTAACCTACAAAAACTGTTCACTAAGTTAGATCCATTTCAAGTAAATCAAATGAGCAAAGATCTTTTGCAATGTTGGGGCGGACACAACCCAACACCATATTTAGTGGTACCTAATGAGCTTACCACCACAGGTGGTTATCATGTCAAGACTTTTTATGTCTTTGCATTGTGGTAATCAACTTTGTGTGATGACAAAATCAATAGTAAATTAAAGACGTTAATTTTCGAGATATTAAACAAATTTGCCCTTAAAAATTTCCCAGTGATGATTATGGGAAACGAATCGCTTTATGCTACTCCTGATGCAGGCACAAGAGAAGAGGGTACAGTTAATTGATTGTTTTCTAAAATTTCCAAAGTTCTTTTGCGGTACTCGGGTTTTGGATCTTTTTGATCGTCAGGAAATCCGGCGGCTATTAAGGTAAGATAAATTTCGTCTTCCATCATGGGATCTATTTTCGTACCAAATATAATTTCGCAGTTTTTAG
>PCAX01000060.1 GCA_002730795.1 Chloroflexota bacterium | reverse complement strand
GAGTGCCAGGGCATTTACCAGCTCCATTTCTGCTTTCAGGTCTGCAATACTGCTGATTTGTTCAAAGAATTGTGTCAGAGTACGTGGTGTGGTTCGTTTTCCGGTAACCACTTCCGGATAAGTGAGCACAAATGCGATTCCTCTTGGGTCCACTCCTACACCCACGGCCCATTCCGCCCAAGTCTTGGGGTTGAACTTCAAGGTAATATGCAACATCCGGGTCAGCATGGCATCATCCATAGGCGTTACGGAATAATCACCTCCCTCAGGATTGGCAGTAGCAACAATCTGCCATTTATTAGGCAGATGCCATGAAAACAACTCAAAATTCTGCAGAAGCTGCATACAGCCCCGGAGTATGCGGTCATCCGCCCGGTTAATATCATCCAACAGCAGAATACCAGGGCCTTCTTCAGTAGGCACCCAATCCGGGGGAAGGTAAACCGTTCGTTCATCTCCTGAAACCTTCGGGTCAGGATCCATCTGTACCGGCATGCCGTGAAGGTCACCCATTTCTTCAAACTGCGCTGGTGCACAATAGGCGAATTTCCATTTACGTTCCCTGGCAAAATCCGTAACAATTTGAGTCTTTCCCAAGCCGTGCGTTCCCCATATGCAAACAGGTGTTCCCCTGCTGCCTTTTCCAGCCACTTCATCATTCCTCATGAAAATATGTTCCAATGTGTTTTTTAAGTAGCTGGCATTTACCTTTTCGCCATATTCCAGCAGGTCTTCTGACATATTATCTCCTTATTTAATTTTTTTTCTATTATTTAAAACCAATCCGGTGCTAATAGTGTGGCATCAGAACATAGCTGATCATATACTTCATCATTTAATTCATCTTCTTTACTTTTTCCACTTTCTTCATCATAGTCATAAAAACTATCATCCTTCATATCATATTCATATTCTTTTGACAAATCTAGAAAATATAGCAGATGCGGAACTTGATATAATACGATCGGCTTCTTTATTATAATCAACAACATGAAATTCTTCAAAATCATATTTTTTATTATTGATAAAAAGATAGTTATCTTCAACTTTTACTGCTGCACTTTGCAATTTAATCTTATTCATTTCCATAGCCTTTTTATTTCTCTTACAGTTCAGTTTTGGTCATTCCCAAATTTACACATCATCCCACAAATAAAAAACCCCAGGAATGTGGGGATTGATGTATCAACAATACTTGCTAAACTATATATCTTTTATATATTCCTTTCTATGTTGTCTTAATTTACCTTTTTGTGGATGCTGTTTTTTTACTTGTTGAAATTTATGTTTGTCATCTACTTTAACAACTAACATTACTTCCCCATTTACCATTAACATACCCATCACATACTTTTATATCTATTTGACCAAACAGACTCGATATAAACAATACTGATAATAGTAACCATTTTGTGTTTTTCATTTTATAACCTTCCATTTATTAGTTTTTTTATTCTTTCTCAATCTCTACCTTCAAAACCAATTTTCATATTTGATGATCCAAACATGGATGCCGCTTCAATCTCACAATATTTCATTAAATCGTCCAGTTTCAGGATTTTGCTTTTCCCTTTACGAGCGGCGGCTTCCGTGGCAGCGTTTTTCACGATAATACTAATCTGTCCACCAGTTATTTTGTATAGTTTGGATAGATAGTTTATATCAATCTCCGTTGCTCCGGGAATGGATGCAGGTAAATGCAGGTGCCATAATGCTTTTCGTTCATTATCTCCCGGTATGGGAAAATCCAATTTCAAATGAAAACGCCTGCTGAAAGCTGTGTCTAAATTCTCTTTCATATTGGTGGTGGCAATCAGCACACCGCGCAGTTTTTCAAATGCTTCCAAAAACAAGTTTTGCAAAGAATTGAACATAACATCCACGGACGATCCTGTATCTTTTAGCCGCCGGGAAAGAAACTGATCCGCCTCATTGAGCAGCAAAACAGGTGGATTCTCTGTCCGTCTTACAATACGTTCAAACATAGTGAAAATTCGTCGCACGTTTTTTTCACTCTGTCCCACCCACATGGATTGCACTTTACTTATGTCTGTAATGAGCAGGTTTTTCCCTAAAGTTTTGGCGATTGCGCCGGCGGCAAAGGTTTTTCCTGTCCCCGGTGGCCCCGCAAACAGCATAAGCATCCCCGGTTCCATTTGTCGTTTGGTTTTGCCTATGACATCCATAGTTGTATCGTAGAGACCCCAATTGTTCAAAACAGTATCCACGTTTTGTTCATACTGCCCTAATCCAAACCTGATTGTCTGTTTCATTTCTTTTGGAAGAATAAGTTCATCAAACGTTTGTTTTGGTTCAAGAATGGTAAATAGGTTATCACCTCTTAGGATTTGCTTCAGCCGGTCTTCATCTGTTGCCGGGGATTTTAAAATGATATGCCTTACTATATCCGGTGCAATGCGCAGATCCGTTCCTTTGCTCTTGAAAAAGGAAAATTCCGATGTTTCTATGAGTCCGTTCTTAACCAGTTTGGAATCGTCGGAAATGTATTCCCTGTTTTGGTATTTCTCATGCTGGTTTCGACTAATCAAACGAAGAATATCATCACTATCAGTACGATTGTCGTCCATATCTTCTTTTACCAAATAAACCAGGATGGTCGCTTCTGTTTCATCCAATTGATATTCTTCGATGATATCCTGCAGCGGAAAGACCTGTTTTGTTACTGCTGTTCGAGACAAAATACGATCACGCCATTCCAATGCTTTGAGTAAATCATTTGCTTCATGTTCGTCTAAATCACTTTCAATTCGATTGTTTTGGTAATCATTATATTTGCAATCATCCAAATTTTCCACGTATTGAAACCAATCTGATAAAAACTCTTTATTGTTTTTGTAAGGTTTGTCGAATTCTCCTTTTATGTCTTTATCCTCCTCCATCAACAATTTCACGAAGCTGCGATGAAATGAAACATCATATTCCAGCAAAGTAGATTTAAGAACAGAGACAATTTTCTCTTTTTCCGATGACGATATAAATGATGAAGTTTCTGCTGTACCTCGAATACGTTTCTTCTGTGAATAAAAAATATTACACTCCACCAATGAAACCAATTCATCCAAATGGTCCACGCTGTCGGAGCGATTGCCGTAAATGCGTGAGAGTAAGTCCAATGGATCTATCTGCCGCAATCCGTCTTTGATCCCTTCGTACCAGGCGCAGGCTATAAGTAAGGTATCGGTATGATTCAGCTTAAATGGTTTAAGTATTTCTAGTGATGATACTTTTTTGGATAGCCGTTTTATTTTTGGCTTTTGAATATCAACTTTGGGTATTTCCTGCCCATCTTCAGATTCGTAGAAATACGCCCCAAGTTGAAGTAATAATGTGTGTGGTTTTTCTCTCTTTGACATAACTAACTCCGATTTCTACCCCCAATTTATAGGAGAGATAAGTCAGTTCATGTCGTTTTGAAAAATATTATTTATATTGTTTAAATGCTTTCCTGTGAGAAGATTTTATGATGTTAATTAATTCATCAGGAGATTGTACGACAATATGTTGATGCCAACCGACAATCCAGGAAATTAATTCAGGAGAAATGCCTACTTTCATCGATAGCATCACGTCGCCATTCTTTTCCTTAATAATCTCTTGAGAATGATGCCAATTCCTCCCCTCAATATGATGACATATCTCTTTTGAGAACTTAAGTTTTACATCAACTTGATCAGCCGAAAACAATCCAAACTTATTCTTCCAGAATAATTCCGGATCAAAGTTATGATCTTTTGGATATTTCTCATCTTTTAAAGCCAATTTCTTAATCCTCTGGATGGCCAACAATCTGAACTTTTCATATTTTCTTAAATAGGCAATGATGTAAAGTCCGCCATTATAATAAACAAGCTTTACCGGTTCAATGGGATATTTCTTCTGTTCACCTTTATAAGGGTTGTAATAAGTGACTTCACACACATTGTTGTGCAAAATGGCTGTAATCAAATTATTGATGGTATCACCATGAGGTGCATAATCAAAAGTTCCGGCCGTATAATTTTCAAAAAGTTTATCCGCTTTGTCATAATCTGTTTCAAGAAAAACGTCTTCAGGGACTATTTGATCTATTTTCTTTATAAGAGATTTTATTTCATCTCCAAAGGGTGTTTTTTGGAAAACTTTCAGATTGGCTTTTAATATATGGGCTGCCAAGTATTCATTTGTTTCTAATGGCAATGGAATAAAGGATCGGAACTGACTCATCAATGACCATGCGTTCTCGTTGGCCATTGTCTTTTCAGATATTAATGGAATACCAGCTTCAGAAAGTGCTAATAAATCTCTCTGTAATGTTCGAAGTGAAACTCCACCTTCAAACCTGCGCAGAAGTTCTGTCGTGGTTACTTTTCGTCCGCTGCTTAATATCTGCAGAATGCGAAGCAGCCGTTGTATTTGTGAAAATTCACCCATAATTAACCGGAATTTATAAATGAAAAAGGACAGATAGTGTCGTTTTTAAATTATCTAGTCGAGAAATAGAGTTCTTTGAGTGTAACATCGGTCCCGCTTCTCTAAAACCGCGTTTTTTCAGCCAAAAAATTAGGACTTTTTGATGTATTAGGGAAAAAAAGAATAAGAATAAAAAGTCGTAAACCTCTATATATTAGTACTTTATAGTTATTTCAAACAAAGTTCGTTTTGACCCACGTCCGTCCCGCACTTAATTGAAGCCCTGTTTATCCTCGATAAACGGGGTTTTTTATAGGTCACTCCAAAACAATCTTAATGGAACCTTCGTTAAACCCTACGTTATCGTAGTAACTCCAGTAAAGTGTCATGGTGTCTCCGGCCATAATTTGTACTGGAGCGATCATGTTGTTTACTTCTCCTTCAGCATTACTATAACTTACTTGATTTGAAGTAGGCACTTCCATTCCATTGAAACCGGTGATATAGGTCGTATCGTAGCTGACGTAAATGAGATCGTCCGTTAACCCTTGGTGAACGATATACCCCAGTGTATCACCTAATACCCAGTAAAGATCTGACGACCACCCTACTCTAATAAGTTCTGCCGGGGATCCATCTTCGTAATTCAAATGGCCACTGACTCTGTGGATCGTTTGCCAACGGTTCCTGTCCAAAGTCAAATGGTAATATCCGTTTTCATCTACATCCAGTCTCGGTTCAATGGTCGTAATGATATTTTTCAAATCATCTTGAATGGTGGGTTCAACGGCTTCACAACCATTGAAAGCGAATATGAACAAGCTAAAAGTAAATCGTCGTAAAATTTTCATTTATTCACCCCACTTTTTATAATTTTCACAGGACTTATTCACACACCCAGGATTATATCCCAAAGCAGCAACGTGAAGTATGCATCCATCGTCATGGATTACATCGGACCCAATGGGATTGTTCAATATTTCTCTACAAATATGACAGGTTTTGCTCGCGCATTTTTGGCAGAACCAGGGACACTCGTTATTGAGATAAATCTCTTTTACTTTCTCGATTAATTCATCAGTCCACATACCCTTTTTCCCACGAAGAACAATATAATTAGCATCATCTAATTTGATACTAAAATCAGGGAAATCAGGGTCACCGCCGCCTCGGTAAGTTTTTGATGAAAAAGTCCCCAACGTTTTTTGAGCCCCAACCCGCTTACCGCCAATTTCATCTATTGTCATTTTACATAATAGGCAATGGCTGCTCGGTTTTCGTTTCTTTTTTCCTATTTTGGATTTGGCTACTCGAATATCGTCCGCAGAAACCATTTGTTTCTGTTTATCAATATCTTCCGGACGAGTAATATAAAAATTATTTTCCATATCTAATCCTTTATTACATTGAAATATTCAGCTAATGCATCTCCGGAAAGCATTTCCAAAGCCCAATGGTCGTTTTCTTTCTGCAAGGCACGTTCCCACTCTTTTCTATAGTCTGCATTCCTTTTCTCATTCCGTTCTTTGTTGGCTTCGTCATAGCGCGCTTCCATGGCTAGTGCTTTTTTCACGGCTTCTTCTTTGGACATAGTTGGGTTTTGTTTCATCACATGCTTCAGAACTGAAGGCATGGGTTCTCTGTTTTTTATTTCTTGTTTCATTTTTTTTCCTAGTCTAATACAATATAAAATATTTCCCAATCATATTCAAAATCCCATTCATCAAAAAAATACATCCTAATTGCTACCGTATCACCTACCATACTTTGAACGGGTCCAAACATTGTATTAACTTCACCATCTGCATTGCTATAACTGCAACAATTTATGGTTGGTACTTCAAATCCATCAAACCCAGTTACATAACTCGTATCATAACTAACATATTCAAGATCATCCGTTAATCCCATACTTACAACATAACCGAGTGTATCGCCAAGATACCACCAATGAGAACTTTCCCAGCGTACTTTCAGTACTTCAAGTGGTTCTCCATCCATGTATGCAGTGCCCGATAATCTGTGAAGTGTTTGCCAATTATTAGAATCTATTTCTAAATGAAAATACCCATTACCATCTTTAGGTAATCGCGGATCAAGTTCAACCCATATATTATTATCTAATTCATCTGGATATGTTCCTGCTGTAAATTCATATTCACATCCAAATAGAAATAGAATACTATATAACATCTTTTTCATTTTTTGACTTCTTGTTTCATGTTTATCACCTGTTTCTACAAGAAGTTATATGTCTAATAAGTCAAATGGTGTCGTTATAAATAATTATTTCTTTATTTTTTTCTCTTTCAGTTCAGTTTTGGGCATTTCATTGACTTTTTGATCTCTTTAATCAACAAGGTAGTACTCATCTTCTGTCCAGTCAGGGTTTAAATCTTCAAGCGAAAAATCTGGTGCAGATACTTCAAGATAAATAGTGTTCGGATGTTCCCAGGGATTATCTCCCAATTCAGGATACAGTTTTTCTCCCCCCATAACAGTAAAACCGCAGAATAGACTGCACAAATCAGAAAGCATACTGTAAATCGTAGATTCAATATCATCTTTAGATACCATATCTGATCCAGATTCTTCTATGAGTGTATCAGCATTTACTTTATCAAAAAAGTCTTCCTTAAAATTCAAGTCTATGTAATTCTCTACATCAATTTTGATCTTTTCAGTCCCTTCCGGGTTATAGTCATCAGCGTCCGGATCAACTTCCTCTAATCTCTCACATCCCAAACCATCATTCTCAATATAATCTGCTTCAGCATGGGTTACTTCTGTTTCATAACTGTAATTATATATATCATCTGCTGGATAATATTTCCCCAGAAAGCGGAGATCGTATGATTGAACTGACTAATGTGTCAAAGTCTTATAAATTGTCCCGAAAACAACGCAAAGAAATGGGTGAGGATTTTACGGGGGACTCTGT
>PCAX01000059.1 GCA_002730795.1 Chloroflexota bacterium | reverse complement strand
TGTGTGAGCGTCGCCTACTCTTCTTTTTAACTCAATTCGGTTGTCAGCACGGGTATTGTAAATGGATACCGAGATATTGGGTACACGCCGGAGCCTGTTGAGTGCCTGTGAATCCAAAAAAACAGAAGGATAATCATCAGGAATTACGACCGATTTAATGTTTGGATTATTTGTAGACATATATATAGTTATTTTAGAGAAACAATTAGTATTATGTATGAAAGAAAAAATATACGCTTACAAAAACAGCATTTGAAGTGTGAGTATTAGTTGGAGAGTTTAGAGTGATTCGGCTTAGGGTTATGTATTGGAAGGAAATACCTGTGAACATACAGATCACAGATAAAAACAATACTACTACTTCCCACCAACTACCTCAAAGGTTTCAAGAAGCTGTCGACAGGATAGCAATGTTTGATGGGAGTTTCGGAACAGACGATTATCTGGAAGGTTGGGGATATGGTCCATATTTAGAGGTCGATGGTGACCCAGAGAAAATCCTAACAACTCTAACGGAACAATTTGAACGTCTGCCCAACAATTTAGCAGAATTCGTTGCAGATAGATGGAAAGACAAAACAAGGGATGAAACTCCTGGAGCTATCAATCATTTCGCCGACATAAAGGGGCTATAACATTAGTAACTCATCGAAAGATACTTTACTAGGTCGCTTATCCAATGGGGAGACACTTGTGTTCGACGGAGGTACCGGTACTTATCTACAAAAAAATGGACTAGAACCCGGAGGTTGCCCAGAATTAATGAACATTGAACACCCTTCAATCATCGGTGATATGGCTTCGGCATATTTCGATTCAGGTTCCGACATAGTGCTAACCAATACTTTCGGTGGCAACAAATTTCGATTAAAACACTATGGTCTTGAAAACCAATTACTTGAATTGAATGAAAAAGCTGCATCTATTGCAAAAAAAAGGGCTCCTTCAAGGTGTTATGTAGCTGGATCGATCGGTCCAACGGGTGAATTCATAGAGCCGTTGGGTTCAGTTTCCGAAAAAGAAATGTATGATGCATTCACTGATCAGATTACTGCAATAGAACAAGGAGGTGCCGATGCTGTTATGATTGAAACCCAAATGGCAATTGAGGAAGCACAGATCGCGATAAAAGCCGCCCGAGAAAACACTAACTTATTGGTAATGTCCACCATGGTTTTTGATAAAGGACCAAGAGGTTTTTTTTCGATGATGGGTATCACTCCAGAAGACGCTGTAAAAGGTATTTTTGAAGCCGGCGCCCACGTGGCCGGCGCCAATTGCGGTAATGGGATTGAAAAAATGTTGGAAATAGCGGCAAAAATGCGTGACACTACCGACGGGTTTTTGGTAATACAATCCAATGCTGGAATACCATCCATTAAAAAGAATCAAATAATTTATCCCGAGACGCCAGAATATATGTCTGATTTCTATCTGAAAATGCTTAAGCTACCCATTAACATATTGGGAGGGTGTTGCGGCACTGGTCCCGAACACATTAAATACTTGAGAAAAACGTTAGACACTTTTAAATCAAAATAGAATGACTGAGTAGAGGAGCAGAAATACATGAAAGTGACGGAAAAAATCAAAGAACTCGGTAACTGCATAGAACTTGTTTCTATAGACCCTCATTTTCATGAGGTAAGCACCGGATTGTTTAGGAAAGGGAATATTTTAACCGTTTGGAGTTACAGTAAAATACAAGGCATTGAAAAAAGGATTGAACAAATTAGGGACAGATGCTGCAAACTAGGAGATTTAATCGCTAATCCCGAACGATACGATCAAATGCAACTGGCTACTTCAATAAACCTAGATTTACCCCTAAGGTTCATGTTCACTTCCGCCATCGAGAAACCACCAGACGGTTTAATTCCAACCGGCGAAATAACTTCGCCTGACACTAAGACTAAATTAATTTTTAAAATTTCAAGAGAAAATTTAGAACAAGAAACAGTTTATTCCGTTTCGGTAGAAGGTGTACATGAACGTTCGGAAATGCGGATACGAGCTGTCGTAGGGGGGTTTATGAAATATGGTGGATGCGATCGGATTGCTCCAAACAAATTTAAGTTTCCAGACGGAGGAGAATACAATAAATTTGTTAGGCTACTTCTGCCTTACGCAAGAAATATTAGTGCCGTGGAAGATATGCTGACAGAATCCGACATGGAAGGACAAATGACCACACAAACTTTAGGCTTTTCTCAAACTTAAACACATAAAGAAATGGACATATGACAACTAATCAAATGAATTCAAAAACAAGGGTACTAAATGCCCTCAATGGACTGCCGGTCGATAGGCCACCCGCATGCAACCCTACTAACGTAGCTTCAGTTGAGTTAATGGACTTAGTGGACTCGCATTTTCCTGAAGCCCACAGAAACCCCGAATTAAACGCCAAATTGGCAGCAACAGGCTATACGGAACTGGGATTTGATAGTATTGCCCCTTATTTTTCAATCATCCAAGAAAGCTCGGCTATCGGTTGTGAAATGCAATGGGAACAGAAGGATAATTGGCCCACCGTCAGAATGACAAAACCCATTTGGAAATCGTCATCAGATGTTTCTATACCCGAGGATTTCTTAACCCACAAAGATACACGTGCGATCATAGATTCTATTAAGTTACTCAAACAGGAGTTCGGAGATGAAGTCGCTATCGTAGGAAAAACAATGGGACCATGGACACTGGCTTACCACGTATTCGGAGTAGAGCCATTTTTATTAGGGACAGTAGATGACCCGGCTGAAATAATGAAATCTCTCCGTAAACTTATGGAATTCACGATACTATTTGGAGAAGCGCAAATAGAAGCTGGGGCTGATGTGTTAACTGTTCCAGATCATGCGACGGGTGATTTGGTGAGCGGTGAATACTACCGCAGATTTCTCCTAGAAATCCACCAGGAATTGGAAGAGATTCTCCCTGTGCCACTTATACTTCACATATGCGGCAACACAGTGGATCGGATGCCATATATAGCCCAAACAGGTATGGCAGCTTTTCATTTTGATTCTAAAAATGATCCACAAGAAGCTATGGAAGCGGTAGACGGAGGTATTAAGTTGGTCGGGAACATAAATAATCCAACCACGTTGTATTCACGAGGCCCGGCAGAAGTTCGAAAAGAAGTTTACAAAGCGCTCGATGCTGGCGTTCAATTAATCGCACCTGAATGTGCAATACCGCTAAAAACCAAGCTAGAAAATCTATTGGAAATACCAATCGCGATTGAAGATTGGTCAGCAGAACGTAATAACTAGTTCAAATTTCAAAAATTTGTAAACTTCGAATGGAGAAATACTAACGTTTTGGTGAGACAATATTATCTTGTTATTAAATTGTTATTAGAATTTTAAATTTTAGATGTTTGTTTATGGCTATAAAAAATAAAGGTCTGGCTCTCGAGTTTGAATACGTCACGAGACCTGGAGAACAAAAACATATTGGCGAGGGATTGGACCAAGCAGATGAGTGTATGCAAGAGATAGCTTACCAACTTATTATAGGGGCGCATACGGAAGTAGGCAGACTCACGAAAAACGCGTTAGACGATGGTTATACCGCCAATCACATCCTGGATAACGGCTTACTAAATGGCATGGCGATAGTTGGAGTGAAATTCCGCGACAACGTAATTTTTGTTCCCGAAGTGTTAATTTCCGCCAGAGCTATGAAAGCAGGCATGGCGTTCCTTGAACCCATTCTCTCTGCATCCGGTATAGAACCACTGGGGATCGTGGTTATGGGCACGGTTAAGGGAGATTTACATGACATAGGTAAAAACTTATGTATTATGATGCTGAGAGGCGCTGGATTTGTAGTGCATGATCTTGGAGTTGATACTTCGGCTGAAGAATTCTCTGACGCTTTTGAAGAACATTCACCTCAAGTAATTGGTATGTCAGCACTACTAACAACAACAATGCCTAATATGGGTAGGACTATTTCATCGTTTGAGGATCTTGGCATTCGAGATGAAGTTAGGTTAATGGTCGGTGGGGCTCCAGTAACCCAGGAATTTGCTGATGAAATGGGTGCCGACGGTTACGGTGAGAATGCGGTAGATTGTGTTGATGTTACAAAAAATTTAATCAAGATGTTGGAGGAGTTAAAAGCTTCCTAAACCCATGGACAAAAAAAATCTTGACAAGGACAAAACGAAAAAAAGTCTTAATAAGATATATTCTATTTATTCAGATATAGCCAACGTCGCGGACAATGTTTTGAAAAGCAGGTGCCCATACAAAGACTCTAAATCAAGGTGTACGGCCATGTTTGCCTGCACGTACCAACATATGCCATCCTCTCATTCGTCTATGCCAATATGCACAGGTAGTGACGTTCTCGATTACAGGTCGGCTTGGGAACCCTCACAGAGATAGTGGTTCGAGTCACCACATACCATGAACAGGATTAGGTTTCTCAATGTCCCCCGTATACCTAAACTCCCAACCAATCGATGGCGCACGTGATAAAACCCTCTTTGAGTATGCAGACGAATTATCGGTACGTGTCCCAACTTCTTGTGGACGTAACGGAAAATGCCATGAGTGCATCGTAGAAATTCGCAGGGGCGTAGACGCACTGTCCCAACCCACGGAGGCTGAAAGTTTTCTTACAAAGAATTACCGGCTTGCCTGTCAAACCTATGTAAATGACATAGAAAAAGTAGTAGATTTTTCCGTCTTACGGAGACAACCGAAAATATTAACAGCTGGAGCTGATGTCAACACAAATATATCCCCTGCAGTTGTTCGAGATGGAAATGACGTCATTTATAACAACGGAGAATCATCCAAGATCATAGACACATACCGTGGATCAATACTTGGCTTGGCGATAGATATAGGGACCACTACGGTTGTGATAAACCTGGTAGACCTTGAATCGGGTGAAATTGTTCACACTTCGTCCTTCGAGAACCCGCAACGGTTCGGAGGCAGCGATGTTATGAACCGGATTTCATATGATGGTGGCAAATACACAGGAGAATTACAGGCCGTACTGGTGTCTTCTATCAATTTTGAGATCGGCGAGATGGTGAAGATTAAAAAACTTAGAAGAAATCAAATATATGAAATAGTTGCCGTTGGTAACACAACTATGAGGGATATTTTTCTAGGTCTAAACGTCCAGACGATAGGTGTAAAACCATATAAGTCCATAACAGAATTTGAGATGATCGACGATAAACGGCCTCATACGGCAATCACAGCAACTGCAAGGTCGTTAGGTTTACGAATTAACCATAATGGCATGGTTTATACCGGACCCCTTATCTCTTCCCATTTGGGTTCAGACACGTCGGCGAATCTTTTAGCTATAGACGCCGAACATCAAAAAGACCCTTTTTTGCTGATCGACGTGGGAACAAATACTGAAGTAGTTTTTGGGTGTTCAGACAGGTATATTGCTGCCTCATGTCCTGCCGGTCCTGCTTTTGAAGGAGGCGAGATCACTTTTGGAATGCCTGGGTATGGTGGAGCTATCGAACATATAACGGTCGATGCAAACTCACCCAATACTATAGAAGTTATAGATAATGTAGATCCTATAGGTATCTGCGGATCAGGGCTCATTGATCTAATTGCGGGGCTACGGAAAAACAACATAATGAATGAGCTCGGAGTTTTTAATGATAAATCCTCTCATTACCAATTTTCCGAAGTTAATAATTTAACTATTTCAAGGAGAGACCTTTCCGCTTTGTCACAGGCTAAAGCTGCCAACTATTGTGGGCAGGCACTTGTTATAAGGGAAAGTGGCTTTAATCTAAATGAAATATCAAATCTATTTCTAGCTGGAGGGTTCGCTAACTACATTGACGTTAACAATGCTATAGAGATAGGTTTTATTGCAGGTATTTCACGCAACCAAGTAAAAAAAATAGGTAATGCTTCCCTTGTCGGGGCAAGACTAATGCTTTTATCATTGCAATCAAGACGAAATTTAGAACAATTCGTTAGTACGATAGAACATATTGAACTTGAAACCGTTCCGGATTTTTTTGACTTTTTTGTAGAAGGCTGTCAATTTAAACCTATGGAAATCTAAGTTATTAGAGGTGCAAATGACTAATAAAATTCTTATAACCGATTACGTATGGCCATCGACTGAGCCGGAAGAAGTAATTCTGAAAGAGGCTGGTTTTGAAACTGTAATAGCTCCAGATTCTTCGGAAGAAACGCTTGCCACCCTTGCAAAAGATGTCGAGGGGATAATGTTTTGTTTCGCGCAGGTTACCGGTAATGTTTTAAACTCCGCCCAGAATTGTAAAATCGCTGCTAGATTTGGCATTGGGGTAGATAACGTGGATATTAACAAAGCCACAGAATTAGGAATAGTAGTAACAAATGTTCCAGATTACTGCATGGATGAAGTGACGGACCATGCTATGGGAATGATTTTGAGTTTAAACCGCAGGTTTGTACCGCACACCAACCAGGTTTTAATCGGTGAATGGGACAAAGTGTCTTTGAACGAGCCTATACATCGTACCAGAGGAGCTACCCTCGGTATAGTCGGTTTTGGAAGAATCGGAAGGTCGCTTGCTGCCAAAGCTAGCGGCTTTGGTATGAAAATAATTGCGTACGACCCGTTATTGAATACCGGTGATTCTGTCGGAGGGGTCGAAATCGTTGAATTCGAGGATTTACTTCGGCAATCAGATTTCATTTCTTTGCATGTCCCACTCATAAAACAAACTCAAGGTATGATAGGCGTAAATGAGCTGAAAATTATGAAAAAAGGATCGATAATTATTAATTGTGCAAGAGGTGGATTAATTGATGAAGAAGCCCTCTCCGAAGCCCTTTCCAGTGGCCATATAGGCGGAGCAGGTTTGGACGTATTAGAACCTACACCTCCAAAAAGATCAAATCCTCTGTTTCAAAATAGGAATGTAATTATCACTCCGCACACAGCGTTTTTTTCTGAGGCATCCACACTAGAACTTGAGACCAGAACAGCCCAAGAAGTCGTCCGGGTTATCAGCGGTAATGAACCTGAAAATTGGATCAATCCTGAAGTTCGTGGAAAATCACGAGTCGGTATATAGGTATTCCTTTACATTTAGTCAACGGGCCAACGTAGCTCAGTGGTAGAGCAGCTGTTTCGTAAACAGCAGGTCGGCAGTTCAATCCTGCCCGTTGGC
>PCAX01000058.1 GCA_002730795.1 Chloroflexota bacterium | reverse complement strand
AGCAGTGGTTTGATAGTAATTGACAATGTCCTCTGGAGCGGCAAAGTACTAAATCCTATCGATGATGACACAATTGCCATCGACAAATTAAATAAAAAAGTAACCCGCGACACAAGGGTTAATAACGTTCTTTTAACCGTACGGGACGGACTGATGTTAGTTCGGAAACTATAGTCCTTTATTTTGATTTTAGATAGGCTCGAAACCAAAAAACTGATTCGTTATTTATATTGAACCGATTGATTACTCATTCTCATAAAAAGTATTACCATTTTCATTAAAAAAATAGAATTTTTCAAAAAAAATGAAAGAAGACGGTAAAGTTATGGAGCGTGCGTCGAAACTGTGTTTCTACTATACTGTAAGATCAATTTTAATAAGAATGTTATAGGTTTAATATTTAGGGAAGATAAATCTCCTTTTCACAATTAATTGAATTTCGGTATTACAAAAAGGGAAAAACTAATGGCAAATAGTTCTGGAAATAATGACTTCTTTACCTTTCCGCATCCGGTTAACTCTAGTGTGGTGAGGAGCGTCGCCATCTGTGTCGTGGTTCTATCGTCCATAACAATAATTTTTGATTTACCCTGGATAATGTTATTTATAGCTTACGGATTTATCGCGAGAGTTTTGGCAGGACCTAGGTTGAGCCCCCTCGCCATGTTATCTTTGAAGGTGATTGTTCCTATTTTTAAACTACCTTACAAACCCATCCCCGGCCCACCAAAAAGATTTGCTGCAACGATAGGAATAGTAGTCAGTATAGTGGCATGTATTTTAGAGTTCGCTTTTCAACTAACAACGGCTGCGTACGTTACTCTAGGTATTCTGATTTTCGCTGCAGCGCTTGAAGGAGTTTTTGGGTATTGTATAGGCTGCAAAATATTCGAGGTATTGATGAAGGTTGGTGTAATACCCAACAGCATCTGTGAAAAATGTGCCAATCTTGATTAAATTTTTTTTCCTGTTTCGTTAGTTAACCATTCGGCAGCAGAACAGTCGAACCAATTGTATTTCTCGTTTCCAAGTCGTGATGTGCGCGGGTTATCTCTTCTAATAAATATGTTTGTCCTATTTTTATATTTACGTACCCGTTGTTTATGACATCAAACAATTCCTTGGTTCCTTCCTCAAACATCGACCGTTTTGCTACATGCGTTGCAAGACTTGGTCTAGTCAAATAAAGAGATCCCTTAGTCGATAAAATGGCGGGATTAAAGTTCACGATGGGTCCGGAAGAATTTCCATAACTGACCAACAATCCAAAAGGTTTCAATGAGTCTAGCGAACCTTCCAAAGTGGCGGGGCCTACAGAATCGTACACAACGTCAACGCCATCTCCACCAGTAAATTCATCAACTTTTTTTGGTATGTTTTCATTGCGATAAAGTATGGTGTGTTCACAACCGTTGCTCATGGCTAATTCAGCTTTTTCAGGAGACCCGACACATGCAATAACCTTTGCTCCTAAATGTTTTGCCCATTGGCATAAAATCAAACCTACGCCACCGGCTGCCGCATAAACCAAAATATTGTCCCCGGGTTTTACTTGGTACGTTCTCCGAAGAAGATAGTGTGCAGTAAGACCTTTTAACATTATCGCTGCTGCCGTCGAATCATCTATCGATGGTGGTATTTTTATTACCTGGTTAGCAGAAATAATACGTTCTTCTGAGTAGGCTCCTAAGGACATGGGATAGGCTACTCGGTCACCAATATTCACGTTACTGATCCCGCCACCTACAGATTCAACAACTCCAGCTCCTTCCATGCCTATAGTCACTGGAAATTCTTCTAGTGGATATAAGCCCTTGCGATAATAAACATCGATAAAATTTAATCCTATCGCAGTGTGCCTGATATGAATCTCTCCCGCTTCAGGTTTCTCGACCTGAACGTCTTCGGCCTTCATTACCTCGGGAGGCCCAGTTTCATACATACGAATCGATATAGACATTATTACCTCAAATTTCCCTCATTACTTCACATAGTGAATTAAATGTCCGTGAAAATAGTAATTAGTTAGGAAACAAAAACCCTAACTAAATTCCACTAATGTTACCAATTCATTATAATTTGAATTTCATGATTTGAAAATTAGATTAAAAATTGGTTACAGACTTGACGTCAAAATGGTACAAAGGAAACCTGCACACTCATACTACAAATAGTGATGGTGATGCATCCCCTTCTCATGTGGCTGAATGGTACCGCTCAAATGGCTATGATTTTCTTTGTATTTCAGACCATAACCACTTAACAATACTCAACGATAGCAATCAAAAAAAATGGCCTCTTTTAATCCCCGGTGAAGAAGTGACATCAGCGGCAGGAAAAACTCCAGTGCATGTTAACGGATATGGCATCAACGAGTTAGTAAAGCCTTCGGTATCTAATGACGTAGTAACCGCCCTTTCTGAAAATGTCCAGAGAATTGTTTCCGCAGGAGGGCTTGCATCCATAAATCATCCCAACTACAAATGGGCTTTCGGATATAGTCAATTAGCGAAAGTCAGTGGTTATAGATTCATAGAGGTTTATAACGGTCATCACCTATCCAACAGTGAAGGAGATTTAGAGAGGCCTAGTGTGTCAAACATTTGGGATCAACTCCTCACAAGAGGTAAAAAAATATTGGGACTTGCCGTAGATGATTCTCATAATTACCATGAAATCGGTCCTGATTTATCCAACCCAGGCAGGGGTTGGATACAAGTTCAAGTTAACCAATTGTCAAAAAATTCGATCTTACAAGCTATGTCCCAAGGGAATTATTACGCGTCAACCGGAGTTGAGCTCGGGGAACTTGTCCTAAACAAAAAGCAAATCCGTCTTGAAATAGATGAGTCAGCCACAAAACAACCTAATGAAAAACGGGATAACCATCAGTCAAATTTTATAACTTCTTTCATAGGTGTAAATGGCACCGTTCTTCACGTCGAAAAGGGAGTTTCTTCAAAATACATTCCCAGTAAAAAAGACCTGTATATAAGGTGTGAAATCCTTAATTCCAAAACAGGACAGAAATTATGGACCCAACCATTTTGGATGGAGTAGGTGATCTTATTAATTACGAAACATTTAAATTAAATGTATTCTTACCTCTTATAAACAGAGCAGTATGTAAACAAAAATTTCACCAAACCTTTAGTATTCACGGAGAAATATTATGAAATTATTAGGGCTTAATCATTTGGACATAGTGGTAGATGATCTAAAGAAATCTATAGAATTTTACCGGAAATTTGGATTGAGTATAGAGGGTACAGTCGATGATGGTAAAACGGTCTTTCTTTTTAACGAAGATAAAGAAAATCCAGTACGCGTCGAACTACATGAAAAAAAGCCTGGGCAAGTAACTGGAATAGATCACATTGCATTTACAGTAGACGACCCTGTAACTTCAACTAACGAAATAAAATTTCTTGGCGGTGTGGACTTCCTATTTGAGCCAAATGAAAACCAACAATCAGGCCGGACAATTTCAAACTGTTATGACCCAGACGGAGTACAAATTCAAATGGCAAAACAAACAAGTGGAGGCACCTTTAAAAATTGGGAATGACCCGCAACTCGCATCACAAGCGGTTTTTTTTACCATGAAAACTTTTGTAGGTGGAGTAGGTAAAGCTGTAATTACACCACCCGTCGGATATCACATGGGTGCCTGGGGATTACGGAAAGGCCGTTCAACTGGTATACACAGGGACCTTTTTGCCAGAACTGTTGTTATAGGAGCTCGAAACAATTTGTTTGCGTTTATTTCTTTGGATATATGTGGAATGTGCAAATCTGTATGGACTAGCTTAGAGAAAAAAATAATAACAATATCAGGAATACCCAGTTCCAATATAATAGTAAATTCTACCCACAATCACACCGCTCCCGATTTTCTAACGCGCTTACCTGTAGAGTTGCAAACTTATTCGGAAATTCTTGGCGATGTCGTAGCTGGTACAGTTCGTACTGCCCTAGAAAGTATCAGACCGGTTACTTTGAAATATGGTACAGGTGACTTTCCCGGATGGACGGTCAACCGACAATACCCTAACTCTGACATAGATACGGAACTGATGGTTTTAAGTGTGGAAAATAGTGATAATTCTCCTTTAGCAAAAATAATTAATTTTGCCTGTCACGGAGTATCAGACGGGGGTCAATATTTAACTTGGTCAGGGGATTTCTCAGGAGAATTATCGGCTTCAATGGAAGTCTCTCATCCAGGCACAGTTGCTCTTTTTTTACAGGGGGCAGCCGGAGATATTCATCCTTTTGACTGGTGGTTTGGCAATGACAATTCTAATCACTTTCATTCGCACGACGATACACATGAATTTGGTACCATGCTGGCGAAGAAATCTTTGGAAATTTCTCATGATAGTAAAGAAATTAACACCCCATATATTAAATCATTGACATCAAAAATCACCTTACCTCGCAGAAAAGTCAAATGGACCGTAGACGAAGCCGAACGAAATCATGTAGCGCTAAAGCAAAAATTGGGAGAATACACTGGCTCGACATGGAAAAACGGTACTAACACGGCAATGGCAGCGGAAATGCACCCAGAGTTATATGGTAACGGTACCAACGAATTAAGATTAGCCAAAAATCAAACTAATCCTGGGATTGAAATTACCATTAAAGCTCTACGAATAGGAGACATAAGAATATCTGCACACCCTGGCGAATTATTTAATGAACTCGGGAGTGAAATAAAAAACAGTTCTGATTCACCTATAATGGTGGTCAGTTATTGTGACGATTACGTAGGGTATATATCGACACGGGCCCCTTATAATATGATCGATTCAACACCTATTGAGGATATAGTTAATATGAAAAAATTCAGGCGTTATTATGGCACTACTACAAGCCCATTTTCTGCAGAATCAGGAGATCTACTGGTAGAAGAAAGTGAGCGCATAAACAGGTTAATTTAACATTAGGGAGTTTTAAAACGAAGTGAAAGTATTATTGCTAGAACCATTCTGTAAACCTTATGTCCAAGAGCTGAACAAAATATTTCATGACATAGAATTTATCGAGGCTTATACCGAAAAAATTGTAACTAATCAAATAGGTGATTCTGACGCCGTTTTTGGATACATAAATTCTGATCAGTTATCAGCTGGTAAAAAATTAAAATGGATTCAAACTCCTGACGCCGGTATGGAAGGACTTTTCGAAAATATACCTGAACTTTCGGAATCCAAAGTCATTATAACGAATTCCCGTGGTGCGGGAGCTCCCATCATCGGGGAACACGCCCTCGCTTTAATGTTAGCTTTATCTCGTCAATTGCCAATTTTTTTTAAGGATAAAGCAAATAAAAAGTGGAACCAAGCGGGTGGATTAGATAAAGTCCAATACTTGGGGGATAAAACTGTAGGGATAATTGGCTATGGCAAGTCAGGTAAAGAAATCGCATGGAGGTGCAAGTTGTTGGGAATGAATGTCCTGGGGTTGGATATCAATCCAGTTGACCCAGACAAAGCAGTTAAATCCGTTATGGGATACGATCACTTACCTGATTTATTGGAACTGAGTGATTACGTCGTGGTGACAGCCCCTTATTCCCCCAAAAATAGTGAAATGATTGGGTCGGAAGAATTTGAACTTATGAAATCAACATCGTACTTGATTGTTACGTCGCGAGGACGCCTGTTTAATGAAAATGCGTTAGTGAAAGCCCTGAAAGAAAAACAGATATCTGGAGCAGCATTAGATACGGTTTGGCCCGAACCTCTCCCAGCCAATAGCCCTTTATGGGACATACCAAATCTAATAATCACCCCACATATTGCTGGAAACGCCGAGAAAAAAATGTTGGATGAAAGGACCATTGATATTTTAAAAGAAAATTTGAGTAGGTTTACCTCCAAACGTAAATTGACAAACATTGTTGATAAAAATTTGTGGTATTAATTTCTAATGTCATCAAAGCCAAATTTTAATCTAAAGCATAAGAAAGTTTCGGGGACTGAAGAATGAAACACAAAGGCAATGAATTTCAATTTTATTTTATTCGTCACGGTGAATCAGAAACTAACATTGTTCCAGGTATTGCAGCAGGCCGAAATTTCGACGCACCCATGACTCCACGGGGGCACAAACAAGCACTAGCCCTTGGAAGTCGATTAGGTGAATCAAACATAATTTTTGACCGAATTTATTCCTCTTCTCTCAAACGGGCCGTCGAAACCACAGAAGGAATGCTGAAAGGAATGAATTTACCAAATGACTCTTTTGAAATAGTCGACGCAATTATAGAAAGACAAATTCCGGCATGGCGAGGAAAAATGGCTAACGAGGTTATAACACCCGATGTCAAAATACTTTCTGGCGAGAAGGGAAAATGGTTCCAACCAGCAGACGGGGAATCTGAACGGCAGGTTGAGCGAAGAGCCTCTCAATGGATAGAAGAAGAGTTCATTGACAACGATGAATGGTTAGAACGCGGTGGAATTCATAAAATTGCAATAATCACCCACGGAATCACCATGCGTTGCATTTTTCACTTCATTACAGGCTGTGATTCAAATTTCATAAGACGCACTCAAATTCTGAATTGTTCAATTTCCCGGTTCAATTTTGGACCTAGTGGTTGGAGCATCGTTTCACTGAATGACGCCTGCCATACTCGATTGATTGGAGACATCCAAAATGAAGGGATCGAACAGGGAGATACCGTAACACCGTAATGTTTTCTTACATTTCCCAGGCGCGTTGTGTGGGCGGAGGATTCGCGTCATCAAGTAAATCGATATAATGCTTTCGTGACATAAAAGAGCAATTCATTAAACAGTGTAAGTTTTAGTAACCCAAAGGTGAGGAGAAAAACTTGAAAATTACTTCAATAAAACCATGGATAATTCAGGTACCTTGGACAGAGAGACCCGCCGATAAACCATCAGATGATGTGAAACGTGAACTTCTTTTTGTCCAGGTAGATACCGATGAAGGAATAACAGGATGGGGCGAGGTGACTACTTACCCTGGGCCAGTTGGAAACAGAGCCGTGGCGGGAATGATTCGCGAGGTTGGTACTACACTAGTTGGACGCGATGCATCTCACATAGAACGGATATGGAACGATAATATTCGTTCGTTAACATATGTTGGGACTCGTGGGGCGGTAAGTGCGACAGCGAGTGCCATCGATATAGCCCTGTGGGACATACGTGGCAAAGCCCTAGGGCTCCCCATTTATATGTTACTTGGAGGACCCGTAAGAGACAAAATAGGACTTTACACTCACCCACCCAATCCGGGCGGGGATGTAGAAATAGCCATTGCAGATGCCAAAGAATTGGTAGCTTCAGGACACCGGGCATTCAAATTCGACCCGATGATGCATTCCATACCGGAAGGTAATGCTCACTATATAGATGGGCAAATTACCCGAGCTGGCATGGAATTGGCGTGGGAAATAACTGGTGCAGTGCGCGATGCGGTTGGCCCAAGTATCGAAATATTAATAGATGCACACGGCAAATACAACGTACCTACGGCTATAGACTTATGCAGGGGATTAGAGGAATTCGACATTTTCTGGTTTGAAGAACCAGTTCCAGTTGAAAGTAATCATGCGCTAAAACAGGTGCGTGAAAAAACCAATGCAAAAATATCCGTAGGCGAAAGGTTGTTTACCCGTTGGGAATTTATAAACGTTTTTGAAAACGAACTAGCCGATTTTATAATGCCTGATGTCACATGGACCGGCGGAATTTCAGAATTAAAGAAAATAGCGACATTAGCCGAATCTTATTATGTTCCAATTTCGCCCCATGACGCGAGTGGTCCCATTAATGTTATGGCCGGCGCACAGGTTATGATGACGGTACCGAATTTTTATAAACTGGAAACCAGCCGATATGATCTAAGTAACTACAATAGTTTTATTGACGAACCCCTAGATATACGGAGCGGGGACCTTTACCTCCCCGAACGCCCAGGCCTTGGTGTTAATTTGGATCCTGAAGCACTTAAAAAATACGCCATAGAAGGATTTGATGGTTAATATCACGGAACCTACCCCTCTATAAACAAAAAAGAAACTCATAAAATAAACGGGCATATAGGCATGCCAAAAAAAAAATTATTCAACGATAAGAGCAGAGATTACTTACGGCAGAAACTTTCAAATGAAAATTTTGACCGTAAGACCTGCTCATTTTACAAATACTTAAACCTAAAACGTCCAGAAACTTTACGGGATGAACTTTACGCCGAATGGAAAACACTTTCCATTTTGGGTCGAACCTACATAGCGAAAGAGGGTATTAACGCTCAGTTAAGCATCCCTGAAAAAAATTGGGGAGAATTTTTGGAAACGCTGTTGAAACGACCTGAATTTAGGGATGTTAAAATTAAAATCGCCATAGACGAATTCGGAAAATCATTTCAAAAACTTATCGTCCGCCTAAAACCGAAAATAGTTGCCGACGGGTTGAATGAAAAAAACTTCGACCCAACGGACACAGGAAAGTATCTTTCTGCAAGAGAATTCAATGAAGCCATTGACCAAAAAGGAACTATTGTGGTGGACGTAAGAAACTATTATGAAAGCGAAGTAGGATATTTTGAAAAATCTATCCGTCCTGATAAAGACACGTTCAGGGAAATACTGCCTGCCATAAAAAACGATTTACTAGGTTCCGAAAATAAAAAAATACTTCTTTACTGTACAGGCGGAATCAGGTGCGAAAAGGCCAGTGCTTACCTGAAATACCACAAATTTCAGGACGTAAATCAATTACACGGAGGAATTATAGAATACATACGGCAAGTTAAAGAAGAAAAACTTCAATCAAAATTCAAGGGTAAAAATTTTGTGTTTGATAAAAGAATGGGAGAACGAGTAACTGAAGATGTTTTGAGCAGATGCCATCAATGCAATGAACCGTCAGATGATCACACAGATTGCGCAAATCAGGCTTGCCATATTTTATTCATTCAATGTGAGTCCTGTTATAAAAAATTTGGCGGATGTTGCTCGTTAGAATGTTACCAATTTTCTCTCCTGCCAATTGAGAAACAGAGAGAGCTACGGCGCCAACCAAATTTTAAAGCCCCGTTGTTAAGATTTAAAGACCGCGTAAAACCTAAACTCAAAGAACTGAAAAATTAAACCTAACCTGAAACGAAATTATCCCTCATAAGACACCTGGCAAAACCCGTGGTTACAATAACCGTTAGGAATCTTTGCCAAATATTGTTGGTGATATTCTTCGGCATAGTAAAATTCTCGTAACCCAGTTATTTCTGTAGTTATTTCTCCGAAATCTTCCTGACTGAGCCTACTTTGATAATGCAAGCGACTTTGCTCGGACACCTCTTTTTGTTGTTCCCCATTTGTGTAAATAGCACTGCGGTACTGGGTCCCTATATCATTGCCCTGACCCATGTACTGGGTAGGATCATGATTTTCCCAAAACAGTTCCAATAAATTCTCTATACTACAAATTTTAGGATCGAAAACTACCAGAACCGATTCAGCGTGCCCTGTCATGCCGGTGCAAGTTTCTTCATATGTGGGGTTAGGAGTGGTTCCGCCGCTATAACCTGCGGCCGTCGTGTAGACTCCAGGGGTCTGCCAAAATATTCTTTCTGCACCCCAAAAGCAACCCATGCCAACAACGAACGTTTCTAAACCGGCAGGAAACGGAGAAACTATGGTGTTGCCGTTTACATAATGGACAGAAGAAGTGATGATAGGCACCGGTCTGCCAGGCAGACAATTTTCAGGTAAAGGAACCGCTGTAGGTGTACGGGAAAAATTGAACATAATTTGTTACCAACGCTTCTGGTACTGGACTGTAAATTGTGGAAAAGCCACTGAAAGCCTGTCTATCACGTCTCGTGAAGTGATTGGGTCCAGGGGATTCCCTAGTAGATTAACCCCATAGTCCATACGCCCTCCCTGTACAGCGCGGTCAATAAGCGGGGTAATATCCCTGATATTATTGTTATCCAATTCTAAAATTCCTATGGAAGGCGCATGAACAAATGGAGATATATCTTCAATCATATTGTCCGAAAGGTCTAGATGGAAAAGGCTAGGCAATTCAGCTAAAGGTGAAATATCTGTGATTTCGTTGTCTGCTAAATAAATAAATCCAAGTTTTTTCAGTTCGCCAATAGGACGTACATCAGAAACATAAGTTTCGCCCATCCATAATCCAGTTAAACCCGTATACTCGGCAAGTGGTGTGGCATCAGTTATTTTGTTGCGTCCGACGCTTAACGTCCTAATCGTATCGGCAGAAATTATCGAAGAGACATAACTAAAGGTTTTATCGTTTAACCCAGTTTGTTCTATACTCAGTTCCTTCAATTTTGTTAGATATTTCAGGTCTTCCCAACCATTTTCGATTTTGTTATCACTCAGAACGAGTATTCGAATGTTAGGATATTGCCCGATACCAGTTAGATCTTTTATATTCGATATTCCCACATATAATTCAAATAACTCTTCAGGCTCGCCATCACCTAAAGCTTGTGATATGGCTCTAGCCAAATTACTATCCGGCATTATTGAAGAACTAGGGGCAGTGCTTTCTCGGATTTCGACTGAATCGTTTTCTGTAACTTCTTTTACCTCACGATAATCTTGCGGCTCAAACGAACCGATAAGTTCGTTCAGTTGAGAAATTTTAGAATTATAAACTTCTTTAAGTTCAGTAAGTTGAACTGCTAAAGATTCAAACTCAGGATTCGTCACAGTGGCTTTCTCGGTGCGGATATGACGATCATATTGCTCTTGAACGCCAACTTTTTTCATCGACAACTCCGCCAGCGCTTTATCGGAAGCCGTATATTCTGGATTCTGTATTTGACCGTTTGGATCCTTTGGATCAGTGATAAACACATCCATCGAAAGCACAACGTTTTCGGCTTCACTTATTTGAACATCCAATAAGTCCAGGTTATCTATCAAAGTAATAAGCGTGTTATCCCATTCAGGGTCTTCAATATTTTTGTTCTCTTCAGGGAAATCTTCGATCTGTTGATTTAGTAGTAGAATTTGTTCGTCTAAACTAGATATTTCATTCTCCAAATCAGCGGTGTCGGGGACAGGTGGTTCAATAACATCATCTTTTACATGGCTCTTTACTTCATCATTCAACACGAGTCGT
>PCAX01000057.1 GCA_002730795.1 Chloroflexota bacterium | reverse complement strand
TTTCTCAGATTGGCGCAATATGTTTCTACGCACCCAATCATGTGAATAATATCTACCGATATAATCTTGAATTCTATCCATATGATCCAATCTATCTCCAAGAATTTCTAAATCTTTTAATTCTGAAAAATGATTATCCTGTAAGAAATCATAAGAAATATTTTCTTTAATATTTTCCCAATCTTCTGCTGTAATAATACCCTTGAGTATTAATTGAGTTCTTAATACATCATGGAAAAGAGAAGCAAACTTTTTGCGAAGTTTACCAACAAATTTTGTAAATTTAACCTCATCTCTAGTAATCTCTGCTGCTCGGCCTAAATTAAAACCACTTTCAGCTTCCATTCTAGAAATAGGAACATTTAATGAACGATAAAGTTTATCTTGAAAATACTTGATATCTTCTAATTCGCCAAGATTCTGGCCACCGGGTAGTGTTGTTATTTCTGTGCCCCTACCCCCTTCCCTCCGGGGTAACCAAAAATCTTCAAGCATCGACATTTTACTACGATCATCTCTTATTTCACCTGAATTAGCATCGTAAACAAGTTTGTTTCGATACCGATTCATAATGTCTTTGAGATACTGTTCTGCCTTTTGCTTAGGTAAATTACCAACATCAATGTAAAATATTCTACGCTCAGGTGCCCGTGAAATACGATAGATAACTACCGCATCTTCAATCATTCTTAATTGATTTACAGGCTTGATTGCCTTATGTAGATGTGAATAAACTTGATTCGTTGTCGGTTCGTATAGACCTGATGTGATATAAGAAATAGAATCGCTGGAAATAGGTAATCCTTGACCTGTGTTATTTCTACCTGATATTCCTGGATAAATTCCATCTTCACTATATAAAAAATATTCTCGTACAGCTTTAACAAGATCAGCGGCCTGAGTATTGCCGGCCGAACCTTTTTCAATCTCTCTTACTTTTTTGATATTTCTAGGATCAATATAACGTAATTCTAGAACACCTTTTGAAGTATCTTTTTCATCTACCAATTTATGAAAATAAATTCTACCGTCGATATACCATCTCTTAAAGAGTTCATGGGATTTATTATTCCAATGAAGCATCTTCAGAATATGGTCAAACTCTGTTTGAATTTTTTTCTTAATTGATACTGAAAAATCTACATAATCTAGAGAAACTGATACTGAAGGTTGACCTTCATCAGAGATAATAGCTTCATTAACTATATCTTCTATTGCTTGATCTGCTTCAGGATGTTCAGCTGCTGCTCTATATTTTTTAACTAGGTCGAAATCATTTTTCGGAGTTGCTTCGGCGCCATAATATTGACCAAAAAAGCCTGCTGCAGCTCCAATGTCTAAAGAACCATCATCGGACGAAGGAGCGACAAAACTTTTCGCATTGTCACTCCCTGCCCGTTTAATTGTAAAACCAAATAATTCTGCCATAGTATAACTATTTATATCACTTCAAAACTGTGATATAAAATCAGATTAAATCAGGTCCAAGGCTCGACTGATACCTTGCCACCGGAAGCAGAAGCACCTTCACCAGCAATTGTCATAAAATTAAATCTGAAAGTTACACCAAATTCTAAAACTGCATCATTCGTTTCATAGTTCAACTCTACAGCATCTATAGTTGTAGGCCAAACATCATACAAATGATACGATCTTAAAGTTTCATCATTACGGTCTTTCTGCATAACTGTTGCATTTGCATAATATTTTGAAGGCTGTTGTCCTATATCAGTTCTATCAGTTTTGTTACCAATATCACCAATATGATTCTGCCATTGTTCAAAAAATGATCTCATGGATTGGGTCCTATCACTTATTACTGTGATAGCCCAAGGCTCATACGTCCTATCCCCTGACACATAAATCTGACGTCCACGATAAGGTATTGCAACCTCACCAATCGTCAAAGCTGGTACAGATGTTCCGCGGCAAAGGAATGAGAAATCAGATGGTAAAGTTATAGCTTTTAATTGAAGGGACACTTCAAACTGATTAGCCCTTGTACCACCATCTTTCAAGGCCCCTACAAAATTACTTAAATTAGCCATTAGTTTTTTTCTCCTTTTATGTAATTACTTCACTAAAATCAACACCTGTACGAGTAGCAACAAATGTTAATGTGATGAAGTTAATGGAACGTGCCGGCTTAATATAAATATCTGCCCGGAACTCATTTGCGTCAATTACTTGACCTGTATTGTTAGTTTCGTCACAAACGACTAAGAAATCTGTAATACCACGACGACCCTGTACATCTCTCAGGAAAGGTTCTACTGCACCAGCAAACTGTGATCGTGTAAACTCATCATTGAATTCAAAGACAACTGCTTTTGCAGCTTCTTCAATAGCTTTTTCAATATGGTTAAACAATCGACGTACATTAATTCTATTAAAGGCACTATTCCGTGCCAGAGCTGTTTTATCTCCATAAAGGAGTGTACCCTGACCTGGAAATGTAGTAACAGGATTAACTCTATTACGATACAGAATATCTCTCTGTGCATTTGTTGGGTTATAGGCTAGACCAACTGTCGCTCTGATATTACCTCGATTTAACCCACCTGGCGAATACCATGGGGCTGCCTCTAGATCGGCTGCTGCACAACAACCTGCAACATCACCGTTAAGAGGTACATGACGATATACGTCATTATACTTATCGTACATTTTCTTATAACCACTATCAAATGCTACATAAGACGAACTAGCAAGGTTCAAAAAGAAGTTCTTTACGTTTTCTGTCTGTGTATTTGAGTTTGATACATTTACAACGTCTGCCCTTTCAGGTGAAATAAACGCCATCATGTCTTTACGTTTTTCCATGATGTCGATAAGGTTACCGGCATGAGTAGAATCGCCAGGACCTGCCATCATCAGATTGACAACTACTGTATCGTCATCAAAATAATCGTATGCAGATTTCTTTTCACCATTTGTTGGTGAATAGTCATCTGTACCATTGGCCAATGAAGCTTCGTTAGCTATATTAACATTTGTAAATGTTTTGCCGGTCGCAGATGTTCCCCAATTACTACCAGCTGTATTATGATCCATCCAAAAGATATATTCGGATCTATTATAAAGAACATCACGATAATAATTATTATCACCGCTATCTGTCTTTGCATCAGAAGCCTTGGATACTTTATCCCACTTCTCTAGAATTGTGTTAGCTGTGCCTGTAAGATCACCATCTTCATCTGTAATGATGATATGCATCTCATCACCAGAACCACCCTTATCAGATGCAAATTTAGATGTACCAGGTGCACCAGAAAACTCATCGTACCAACGCCATCGGCGTGTGATACTAGAGGTATTAGGAACAGCAGCTGCCAGACCCTTTGTAGAGAATACACCATGTTGTTTTAAAGATACTATGTCTGTAGTTGTGTTTACTTGCGTAACGATGTATTCTATACCTTCGTGACCTGAAACTGGTGATGCACCGGCGTTGTCAGAAGTAAAAGCTAAAATATCATTTACTACGATAGCATAATCGGTATTATCAACATTTTGAACCTTTATTGTTAAATCGCCTTCATCTGCGGCCGCATCATCGACTAGGTTGTTTGAACCAAGATGTTGTTCATAGACAGTAGCACTAGGACACTGCCATACTTTGAGGCTGTTACCCCAAGTACCTGGCGACCGAGCGGCCCACATTCCAACATTACCTGTAGCGTCTGCATAATTTTCTACCCAATGCTCATTATTCTTGATAATAACGGCTGTGCCACTAACACAAGCATTTACATGACCTGAATTAATACGAATAACTCTTAGTACCTTTGCATATTTTAAAAATGATGCAGCTGTAAAAAACCATTCAAAAGTATAGTTATTAGGCTTACCAAAATATTCTACTAATTCTGTCTCGTTGGAAACTGTTATGATTTGTTCTACGGGACCTTTTTCTGAGACGATAGCGACAGCACCTATACTATCAGAATCGCCAATGACCATATTCGTTAAATCTTTTTCTTTAACTTGAATACCCGGTGAAACGAGTGTTGTAGCCATTCTATTAATCTCCTTGTTTAAATATTATCTAGGGACTAAATCACTTTTGTTTTTTCTTATTATTATTTATAATTATGTCTATTTCTAAATACACCTAAAGTGTGAAATGTATAAATATATTATAAAGGGAAAACACACGAAATGCGTGATTTAGGTAGACACTTACGATTATTAAAAACTTTTGATGATAAATTTTGTCGGGTATGCAATCACGATTCACCTCATCATCTAGTTTGGTTTCCACATCATAAAAAAATTCAACATTATATTCTACGATATGGAAAAAAATCTACAGAATATAAAACAGCATTAGAGCTTATAGAAAAAAGTATACCTGTCTGTATGCACTGTAAAGCTGATAGATATTATATGCGGGTAACAGATGATGAAGTTGGACTACCTTGGCCTCACCAATAATCTGGAGCTTTCTGTACCGGATGCCAAAAATCTCCATCAACATCTACAAATGGAGCTTCTTCAGTCATAGTTATACCATCGTCTATAAATCCAAAAGGTGACATATCTTCTTCAATCATTTTCTGTTGACTCTGATATAATCTCTTACGGATATCATCAGAGGTTAACTCTTTAAAATAATTTTGATTAGTTAACCATGCAAAAAATACAAGACACATCACCATATCATCTGTCGCACCATCTTCTGCTTCAAAGGACGTTCCTTTAGAAACAAAATTAGATAGTTCAACGATAATATCAAAATCGTTAATGATAAGTTTATCCCCTTCTATCATCTGTTTTAAGTTGGAACAACCTATCTTCTTTACTGCTTTTGTAGTTCGTACACCCAACTCTGTAGCCTTGTCTCCAAAGCCACTACCTACTACCTGACCTAAGCGTCCTCTCATTTGTGTCATTATAAGGTTTTCATACTCTAAATCGTAATGTAGGGCGTCTGCAATCTGGCCTCCGACATCGTTTACCTCAACTAATACTTGTGCTGTATTATAATTTTTAGCCACAGTATGTACTAGTTCAGGAAACGCCAAAGGCTTTATCTCATTGTTTCTATACTTCGCTACAACTTTATATGGTATAGTTGTAATGTCTAAAACAACAAAAGCAGAATAATCACCATGGACCCCACGAGCAACATCTACAGTAATACAATATTGATTATCCTTAATAGGTTTTTCATAAATGTCTAACCCACCATTAGATTCTATAGGATCCATTGTAGGTATAACTTGTAATTTTGTTGGGCTTATTAATGTATCTATTGACCCTAGAAACGAACATTCAAACTCTTGTAGGAACTGTTGTTCACTAGTATTTTTGATTGTTTGTTCTTTCCAGGCATCATCTCTTCCCGGAACTTCATCCCAAGATACTTCAATAGGTACAAAATCATTTTTTTCGTTTACTGCATCTTGCCACAACTTATAAAACATATTCATACCATGTGGCGTTGATACGATTACTACTTTCGATGTTTGACCAGCCGAGATAGTCGGGTACACAGAACTAAAAAACTGTTCTGCAATATTTGAAGGAACGAAAGCAAACTCATCAAGAAAGATAAGATTATAAGACCCACCACGAACAGCACTAGCAGAAGTCGAACTCGCAAGGATTTTGGATCCGTTTTCCAATTCGAGACTTCCTTTGTTCCAGTTGATGACCCCTTGTTGCATCCATTCGGGCAAGTGTTCATAGGCTAACTGAAATCTCCCAAGTAAATCTCTAGCAGTTTGTGCCTTGTTTGCAAGGATAGCTACACTAATAGTTTCATTGAAAATTAAATAGTGTACCAAATAAGCTAGAAGTACGGTTGACTTACCTGACTGTCTAGGTAGTTTACATATTGTAAAACGATTGTTGTGAAAGGTCCCAATCATTTCTTTTTGAAAGGGATAGAGTTTGAAAGGAATTAAACCGTGATCAATACTAACAATCTTTACATAGTTCTCTATAAAGTAACCTGGGTTTTTAGAACACTTGATAAATTCTTTTACCTGTTCTTCGGTAAAATTTATCTCAGCGCCAGCACCTTTAAGATTGGGATTTCCTTTATATGTATCAGCCATTACTCTTTAACATCTTTTGAAGTTCTTTAGTAGATCCAACAAACAATGCATTAGTAACACTTTTAGGTCCATGCTCAGGAACTTCTTTCAATTTTTTCATCTTCTCTTGCAGATCAACTAATTTTTCTGTTACTTCACCTACATTCTTAATCAACTGACCTGCAACTTCATATGCTCTAGGATGTTCTCCTTCTTTAGCTAAATCTAATATTCCGTCAATGGCATCTTGACCACGCTCGATAAGACTATAGAAATTTTCTCGACTATACTTATAGTCAGAATCCATATCTTCAGGTTCATCAGGCCGGACTATCAATTTACCCTTCCTAGGAGCCCACAATTCTTTATCACCGTTCAATATCTCATTTTTAACATCACCAGTCCCTCCAGTGATACCTAAAAATTCTGACAAGGCTAAATTTAAATCAGCAGCCATTAGACCCATTCACTCAAAGTTTCTGTGAATCCAAAGTTGTCATCTTCATCAGCACCAACAGCCTTCTCGACTCCAGAAACAGAATATTGTCGTACTCTTGTAGGTGCCTTCTCTTTAAGGTCTGCATATTGATCGACATCCACTTTCTTAATTACGGAAGATGTAATAACAGGACCATACATATAAGTTTTTGCAGAAAATGAAAATGTGTAGATAAGGGCTCGTCTAGTCATAAAATCACCATCATAGGTATCTTCATAACCTGTACTGTTTAATACGATTGGGATATCTCTTATTATATCCATACCAGGGACTGCATTAATAGTAATGCTATAGTCTGGTTGAAAATAAGGAATTACTTGTTCTACAATTTGAACTCCATCATCACTATTTTTTGCCATAACAAACATTTCAAAATTTACGTTATAAGGAACAGGACTATATTGTATATCCATTTGTGTTCCTTTTGTACCTTTCACTTTTCTAGTTTTAATCATTTTATTTAACTTTCTAGAGCCATCATATTCGATAGCGCCCATTTCAAAACCTATTCTAGGCAAAGATACTGCAATTTTTCTATCAACATTAGCATCTTCTCTCAATCTTGCAAGAAACTTTTGTTTTGGACCATAGGCCAAAGGAACTTTCATAGACTGTTGAGTTGTTCCACCTGCATCTGTTCTAACGATATGAATATCATTAAACAATGTTCCAAAAGCTATGATAGTGTTTCTTAAAATTTCATGGTAATATGTTCTACCAAACATTAGTAACCTCCTCTAGGTTCACCAAAGGGATTGCCTTCAGTGAAATTCAATATTGAATCTGCTTGCGTTTCTATAAATATATTTGTAGCTTGGTCATCTATAGTATCTATAACGTAAGACTCATTTATAATGTAATCTCCGTATTCTGTTATCAGACAATTACCGCCAGATTCCGTTTCTCCAAGAATATTATCTCCATCAGTTTCTTCCAGTAACAAGTATCCATCTTCAAGTGCCATTTCCTCGTTATAATCTGATGTCTGTTCAAGTGATATCTGATAAAACCAACCATCCAAATTTGCATTTGTCGTTCCTGTTTCAGTCTTATATGTTCCAGATAAAGTTTTAGCTGTACCTAATACCGTATCAGCAGTATAATCTTTACCAGACCCAGCAGTCTGTGTCATAAAGATTTGTTTTACATCACGATCAAATTGTTTTAAAGTTATAGATGATATTGTAGGATTACCGCTTATAGTATCTGTACCATCACTACTAGTTATTTCTTCTCCAACAACAAACGCTCCGGATGTCTGCATTAGAATAAGGTCTGTTGCGGAACTTACTGCAACAAATAAAACTCCAGTTGCACCACTTGTTACACCAGTAACTTTAACATTGGCTGTAAGACTTACATTACCACTCATGGTAATTAAAGTAAACATATTCACATCAAAAAGATAATGTTTATATTTTGATGTTGTATTAGAACTAGAAGCTCCTACAGTTCCACTATTGTATTCAAATCCTCTAGATCGGGCTTGACCTACTAATGCTCCTTCAGCAGTGCCTCTTGTTGCAGTCGCAGTATCGTAAAGTTTAACTAACTTAAAATCGACAATAGTAGATAGACCCTGGGCTCCATCACTAACATCTGGAGAACCAAAGACCTTTGTAACTTCTACATAGTTTCCTAAACTAAAAGGTATTGTATCGTTATTTTTAGAATCTGTATCTCTTGCTTTATTTGTTGCAACATATGTTGGAGAAATAGTTTCTATTCCTCGACCTCTAATATATCCTTTACCAGAACTTATAGCATATGCAAGTTTAGATGCACTACCATCTTGAGCTGTAGTATAGATACCTCTATTCACTCCATCATTAAGATGTTCTCTAGCATCTATATGCCATGGATTTACAACATAATCTCCAGACTCATCATGTGTACGCCTAGCAATCATATCAGACACTACACTATATTCGGTATGTCTGAGATGTTTATGTACTACTCCAGAATCTACTCTTAACAACTCAATAAAATCTGTGTCATCTGTTGCCGTAAGAGATTTCTTAGCAAGAGTTAATGTTAATTTTAAACGATGTGAACCTTTGGCTGCATAGTTTGTAGAACCAGAAGCATTGTCTAAAAGTTGACTATCACTTTCAGGTGTAACTAAAGTTTCTGTTACGGTCCAACCTACACGGTAAGACGGAGTGTTTGTATAGTTATCTAATACTAATGTCTGTGCAGTATTTCTAACAAACATTCCACGAATAAAATAAACGCCCTCTGCAACATGAACAGCTGCCCCTGTAGCAGTAGCTCCTGTAGCCTGTAATTGAGCTATTGGATTTCCTGTTGCATTAGGAGAACCTGCCCCCGAAATAGTTGCATCAGCATCAAGCGTTTCTTCATCGCTAAAAACTGGTGTTACACTATCGGCTGTAGCAGAACCAGTATACTTTACAAATAACGTATCTGGGTCTGTGCCGTCCGTAACAACATAATGCACAACTTTGGCTGTTACACCAGAAGTATTGCCTGTGATATTCTTTCCTACAAATTCAGAAAGATATGTATTAGTCGCTACACTATTATATGACGATTGTAACTTTACAGCATAATACTTGCTATCATAAGATATATTCCCTGGAATAACAATCGTTCCTTCCTTAAACATATGGTTACCAAATCTTTCAATTTGGTTCTGAAGGATCGACTGTAATTGGGTTAACTCTCTTGCTTGTACTGCAAGGCCAGGTCTAAATAAAACCTTATGAAACTGATCTGTTTCGTCAAAATCATCGTAGTACGGCGTAACATTTAAGTCCGTCTTTTGTGCCATATTATTTTCCTACGACCAATTAGAATTCAATTACTAGTTTAATATTTTCTGTTTGATCGCTTGCCCTTACGATTGGTGCCCTGTTTTCTACATACATAATATCACCTGAATGATAAGCAATTTCGGGATTAGTTATCCCACCAGATGCAATAGTACCGGTCGGCGACAAACTCGATGAGCCTTGAACCACTTCTGTACCTGCAAAGGCAGTAATGTTCTTATTAGAATCTATTCCACCCCATTCAGTTTGGATATACTTCAAGATTCTATTAGTAGAATCCCATGCAACAACCTCACCCTTCGC
>PCAX01000056.1 GCA_002730795.1 Chloroflexota bacterium | reverse complement strand
GTTACATAGCTACCTTAGAGAAACTAATATCGATGTCAAATGCAAATGTATTTGGCATTCTGGATAGTGATGATGTGTTGTTTTCGGATGCAATAGAGATAATGTTTGATGCACATAGAAAGAATTCTGGTTGTGGCTTAATTCACTCTCAGTTCATGTTTTGTGATAAAGATCTGAAGCCGATAAGCTTAGGATTCAGCAAGACTATCCCGAGAGGGTCATCTAATCTAAAAGATAGCCACACGTGTGCTTTTAGGACTTTCAAGAGAGAGTTCTTTAATAGAACGGAAGGATTTGACGAAAAAATCTTATATGCTGAAGATTGGGATATAGTATTTAAGATGGAAGAAGTTGCACCGGTTTTGTTTGTGGATATGGTATTATATAAGCACAGGATTTGTCCTAATTCTCAATCAAATGATCCATTGAAGAAACGAATTGGGCACCTGTCTTATAGCCTTGCAAAGTATAAGGCCTACCAAAGGAGAGCCGGAACTGGAATTCCCACTCTGTCCAGAAACGCAATGAGTATTGAGCTCTTTAAAGCTTTTGTCTTATCCTTGGGATTATACAAGTGGATGGAAGCAAGGGTCTGTTTCAAAGAGGCAGTTAAATTGAACCCCTTTTTGCTTTTGAGTCTTTTCGGTTATTCTTTTGGAAAAACGGTGCTTAAAGTGAAAAGACATTTTGATCCAAATTATCAATCACCGTTTCCGGCTTTCTCT
Source organism: Chloroflexota bacterium (assembly GCA_002730795.1). Lineage (GTDB taxonomy): Bacteria > Chloroflexota > Dehalococcoidia > Lucifugimonadales > Lucifugimonadaceae. The sequence continues at coordinate 6,891 of PCAX01000056.1, read as the reverse complement.
AGACCTTAGAGACATAATACACTCGGATGTGTTCTGAAATATTCGGTTCTTTTCTCTTGGCTATAATCCCCGTTCATAGATCTTGATAATCTTTTTCTTAAGCGAATCAGTGTCCTTATGGCTACGGGCATTTATCTCCTGAAAATGAGCGGCGTAGCCAATCAGTGCAGTCAATTGATAAGTGCTTTGAATTATAAGGTTAATCTTGAGGTAATTTGGATTAGAAACAAAAGATTATTACTGCTTTTTGGTATCATTGCTTTAATTAGAGCCAGGATTTATGGGTCGTTCGTTATAAAGGTAGGTTAGGGATTTCAAACGATTTGTCAATTATGCACCAAAAAAGCAACGGTCTATTTCGTTAAGATTTTTTCCTGTCATTACTTTATCAGTGAATGAGAGATGTATAAAGAGATAAAAAAATGTCGCATATGCAGTAACACTGAACTTATACCAGTTATAGATGTTGGAGAGCAATATTTGACTGGTATTTTTCCGAAGAATATTGCAACTGAAACTCTCACCAAGGGCCCATTGAGACTGATAAAGTGCCACGGTGGAGAAAATAGTTGTGGCCTGTTGCAGTTGGAGCACAGCTATGACTTGAATGAGTTATACGGTGATAATTACGGCTATCGTTCAGGCTTGAATGCAAGCATGGTTCGGCATCTTCATAGCAAAGTGGATGATATTATTAAGAGAAGTAATCTGAACAAAGGTGATCTTGTTATCGATATCGGGAGCAACGATGGAACAACATTGGCAGCTTATCCTAAACATCTTCATTTGGTGGGAATCGATCCGACGGGAAAAAAGTTCAAATGTTACTATGAAAAACACATTGATCTTATTTCGGAATTTTTCTCTTCAGATCTGATTACCAGTTCATATCCCCAAAAAAAAGCCAAAGTTGTCACTTCTTTATCGATGTTTTATGATCTAGAAGATCCCATTGATTTTGCTTGCCAAGTTGCTGGGATTCTTGACCCATATGAAGGAATCTGGGTACTTGAACAGAGTTACATGCCCCTGATGCTGGAGTGGACAGCTTACGATACTATATGCCATGAGCATTTGGAATATTATGGTCTCATGCAGATTGTCTGGCTTATGGATAAAGCAGGGCTTGAGGTAGTGGATGTGGAACTCAATGCTGTGAACGGTGGAAGTTTCTCCATTGTTGTGGCGCATCAGGGTTCAAATCATAAAGATGCCAATAATGTTGCCGATCGGTTGATTGCATCAGAAGACGGCAAAGAGTTCTCAAGCCTTGAACCCTACAAGCAATTTTCGCGCCGGGCTAAAGAGTACAGGCAATCGCTTCAGCATTTTGTCAAACAGGCGAAGCGGGAAGGAAAAAGGATCTGCGGGCTTGGAGCCTCAACGAAAGGCAACGTGATACTGCAATACTGTGGATTTGGTCCAGATGATATTGAGGTGATTGGTGATGTTAATAAGGATAAGTATGGGGCCTTAACGCCTGGGACATGGATTCCTATTGAATCGGAAGAAAAGGTACTTGCAACCAATCCCAATTATCTGATTGTTCTGCCATGGCATTTCAAAGACTTTTTTCTAAAAAACCTAAACTTCAAAGGACGCAACTTGGTATTTCCACTTCCTTCTTTAGAAATAATAACACCAAAATAGAGCAACGTATAATTTTCCAAATGATAATAGTCAAGCCGTGAAACCAGTTGCCATCATTGTTGGAAGTGATGGTCAAGATGGACAACTTCTTAAAAAGAAACTCAAGTCTATCGACTATTCGATTGTGGAGATTACAAAGAATACTATGGACATCACTAATCCAAAGAAAGTAAGTGAATTAATTTCCAGAACAAAACCAAAAGAGATTTATTTCCTTGCGGCTTTTCACCACTCTTCCGAGGAAGATATTAATACCGATAGGGAATTATTTCGTAGGAGTATTGATATTCATGTTATTGCCACAGTTAATTTTCTTGATGCAATTACTTTCCATTCTCCCGAGAGCCGTTTTTTCTATTCATCATCCTGTCTGGTTTTTGCTCCATCGGATGCCTTACAAACCGAGGATACAGAACTAAAACCGGAGAGTGTTTATGGGATATCCAAGACAGCAGGAATGATGGTGTGTCAATATTATCGAAAGAAAAAAAATGTTTATGCGAGTATTGGTATTCTATATAATCATGAGTCATCTCTTAGAGCTAAAAACTTTGTTTCCCGTAAGATTATTGTTGCTGCTGCGCGGATAGCTCGCGAAGGCAAAGGTTATCTTAAACTAGGTAATTTATATGCACAAGTTGATTGGGGTTATGCACCGGATTATGTTGATGCTATGCATCGAATCCTTAAGTTAGATGAACCTAATGATTTTATAATAGCAACAGGGGAATCACATTCTGTTAAGGAGTTTTCAAAACTTGCCTTCGGTTATTTTGGACTTGATTATAAAAAGCATGTAAAAACTGATAATAATATATTGACCAGAGAAAATTTAACAAGGATAGGAGACTCGTCTCGTTTAAGAAAAGAAACTGGTTGGAGCCCTACCATAAGTTTCAAGACAATGATAACAGAAATGGCAAAGGCAGAAACTGAGTCAATAAATGAAGAATGAATTGCTTATCCTAATTCCTACCTACAACGAAATAAGTAATGTGGAGAAAATATTATCACAAATCTTGGCACTTAAACTACCAGCAGATATTCTATTTATCGATGACAATTCACCAGATGGAACAGGTAATAAGCTTGAACAACTGGTTGAAAAACATCCAAATATTTCGGTGTTGCATAGGGATGGAAAGTTAGGGATAGGTAGTGCACATATAAATGGAATTAATTTGGCATATAAACATGGTTATCGCTTATTGCTAACTATGGATTGTGATTTTTCACATTCACCTGGGGAAATTAAAGAATTTATACAAATAGTTGACCAGGCAGATATTGTGATAGGTTCACGGTTTATAAAGAAAGACGGTTTGAAGGAATGGGATATTATAAGAAAGGTTCTAACGCATATGGGCCATATGGCAACGCGCTTTCTATTACGTATGCCCTATGACGCTACTGGAGCCTTTCGCTTATATCGACTTGACAAAATTTCTCGTTATTTTCTTGACAGTATTCATTCAAAAGGTTATTCATTCTTTTTTGAAAGTCTTTATGTATTACATATAAATGATTATCAAATTGTAGAAATTCCTGTTAATCTGCCAGCTAGGGTTTCTGGACATTCAAAGATGAGAATAAAAGATGCAATACATAGCCTGTTATACCTTTTGTACATATATTTTACCACAAAATTTAATTACGGGAATTTTGTGATTACTGAACCAAATATTGCTGATCCCAGTTCAATTATTGACGCATAAGATTGGGATGAGTAATGACAGAATAACAATAAGAAATAAACGATACTAATCTATTATATAATTTCGGCTTTCTATCACAAGTTTATCATAATACTAGCTTTGAATTATTTTATGGTTAATTACTTTAATCAATAACAATAAGCTACGATAAGCTGTTACGTGCGGGTTGTCATCGTGATTACGATGATATGAACTTTAGTTATTAATATAATACTACGGTAATAGATATTTCGTCAATCACAAATAGAAAATATAAAATAAACAATCCGATTGTTGATAATCTTTCCCTTAAGAGAGATAGTGTTCTTATGGTTGTGGGTGTTTACCATCCGGAGGTAAGTGGTGCTGCCAATCAATGCCGTCAGTTGATGAATAAATTAAGTGAAAAGTTCAGTTTCACGGTGTTGACCACTACTCGGGACACCGATCTTCCACCCCGATCCCAAGTAGATGGTGTCGAGGTCTTCAGGATCCTGTTGCGTAAGAGAAGTGTGGGAGGGTATTTCAAAGCCATTTTGAAGTTCGCTACTATTTTTTTCTTCCAAAGAAAAGGATTGCGGATCGTTCATATGCACGGGTTCTCCTATAAATCTGTCTTCATCATGGTACTTTCAAAGATATTTCATAAAAAAGTTGTCATAAAAATGACGTCGGTTGGACATGATGATCCAATTTCTTGCAGGAAGCGGGGTTTTACATTTAACTACTTTTTTACCAAAGCAGATGTTTACGTGGGTGTGAATTCAAAGTTTGCTGAACTATACCATAAATCTGAATTGCCATTATATCGATATATAGAAATTCCTAACGGCGTTGACATAGATCGATTCCGGCCTGTTGAAGCTGAAGAAAGAGAGACATTACAGAATCAGTTGGGATTGCCAACAAAAATGAAACTGATCCTGTTCGTAGGTCACTTTTCGCGTGAAAAATGCCCTGACATTTTGCTGGAAGCTTGGAAACAGTATGTGGCTAAGTCATCACCTGATACGGGAATTATCTTTGTTGGCTCTACTAACCCAGACTATTACGAGGTTGATGCTGAGCTGGTAATTGATATTCAAAAACTGGCGGATCCTTATGTTGATCAGCGCATTTTTTTCATTGAAAGGACACAGGCGATAGAAAACGTATACAGAGCCGTGGATGCGTTTGTTTTACCATCATTAAGGGAAGGACTACCAAATTCCTTGCTGGAAGCCATGGCGTGCGGTCTGCCTGTTATCGTCTCACGACTTGATGGGATAACGGACTGGATTATTCAGGATGGTGTCGATGGATTATTGTTCGCACCTGGAAGTGTGGAAGAGCTTGGTGAAGCAATGATTCGAATGCTACGAAATTCAAATCTTGCTTCCGAGTTGGGTACAAAAGCTAGACAGAAGATCATTGAAAGTTTTACGATCGATAGAGTTGCTAGAAATTACGAGAGTTTGTACGGGAAATTAGTATCATAATGCGCCTATTAATATTTTTTCTTAATATACTGATTTATCCTAGGAGAAATGGATTAGGGTATACTGAAATAAGTTTTAGTTCGGGGTTAACCAACAATAATATTAATAATTAATGCTGCAACAAGCTAATCAGCGTTTCACCACAAAAACGTATGATTGTTTACAGAAACATGCATTGTGGATTCCCATTCTTCTTTTTTTCTGTACATATGTTCTGATGTATTTGAAGTTGGGAATAAAAATTTCAGGTGATTCTCAAGCATATATTGAGGGAGCAAAAAGGTTATTGACAGGTCTACCTCTAATTGACATTCGTTCGAAGCGTACTATCGGTTATGAAATTATTGTAGCTTTGAATTATGGGCTTAAATTTGGGAATATTGGTGTAATAACTTCCCAGGTTATTATTAATGCTTTGGCAACCGTGGCTTTATACGATCTTGGCCGGCGACTTTATGGGAGGGCTACTGGTATTTTAGCCGCGAGTTTGTACGTTGCAAATCCTGATGTGGTTCAATGGACGTTTATCGTAATGACAGATTCAGTTTATACAGCAGGGCTCATATTGTCTTGCTGGGCTTTTTACAGAATACAAATGAACCCTAACTCAATTTTTAAGCTAACATTGGTTGCAATCCTTTGGGTATATGTGGCCGTAATACGGCCAAATGGCTGGTTTATGTTACCGCTATTTGTAGTGCTTCTCATCATTGATTTAATGAATAAGGGTAGCTTTAAATCAGTCAAATATTTCTTGGTTCTTTTAATTATGTTGTCAGCTCTGGCACTCTGGGGTCCTTCTTTCACAGGTATCACTCAATATAATCCTGCTCAACAAGCAACGGTTCAACAAGCAGCCGTTCCTGCAGCTTATGGACTTTGGCCAGTAAAGGATCTATATTATCACCTTTTAATAAATGGTGTGGTGATATTTGCATACCCTGAAACTTATATAAAAATGCCTATTTCCGAAATGAACGCAGAGCCCGGTTATATTTCTTATCTATTATATTGTGTGAAACATCCATTTGATAGCATAAACCTTTTCTTGCATAGGATATTTACTTCGATAATTTTTAGTAGACCCGACTATTCTACCCTGCACAATGCAATCATCAATTTGGGTTATCCTATTATATACCTGCTTGCGCTTACAGGGGTAATTATAAAAAAACATGAGCTGCTTACATGGTTAATGATATCTATAGTGGTAGTACAGCTTAAAATAATTGGTCTCACACTGGCACACTATGATAGCCGATATTGGGTTTACGTTATTCCTCTAATTACTATGTATAGCTCCATTGGTGTAATTGCATCAATAAAACTATTAGTCGATAAGATTAAATTAATTTCATGATATGACTTACAGTTGTCCTTGTCCTGAGAATAATGAAAGTGAGATCTTATATCAAGCACATCACAATTCTCATGAAATTAAAGTTAATGTCGAGTGTACCAGTCACAGCAATGAAAATATAAAACATTGGAAACCAACACTATTAAAATGTAAAAAATGTAAGTTAATTTTTTCAAGCCTTGTAAATACTGATTTTGAAGATAGCTACATCAACGTAATAGATGAAACTTATATAAGTCAAATTCCGTTCAAAACAAAAACATTAAAGTTGCTATTTAAGAAAATTAGACAACACTTAAATAAAAATAGTGAGGTTTTAGAAATCGGGTCATATTATGGAGTATTAGGAAACATAATTAAACCACATGTAAAAATTTATACTGGTTTAGAACTGTCAAAACATGCTGCTAAATATTCAATAGAACGTTATAATTTAAACGTTATAGTACAATCTTTGGATAAATTTTTAAAAAATGGATATAAGTATGATGTAATTATTATGACAGATGTAATAGAACACTTGGATGACCCTTTCAACATATTAAAATTGATAGAAAAAAGTTTGAAATCAAATGGCGTTCTAATTTTATCAACATTTAATATTGCTTCAGTAATACCTAGAATTATGAAAAGAAAATATTATTGGATAATTCCAATGCATAAATATTATTTTTCCAATTCTACATTAAAATATTTTTTATATAAATAT
>PCAX01000055.1 GCA_002730795.1 Chloroflexota bacterium | reverse complement strand
GCATCTTTTAGCATGTTCGACAAATATGTCTCTCAATGGAATCCGCTCGGGAGCATTTGAAAATAAAGCACCTTGAATCAACTGGAGTTTCCTTACATATGGCTCAATTTCCGGTGGGATTTTGGAAATTTCAAATAACCCATTCACTTCAGATTCTTCGGTTATCCAGCGACTAATTTGCTTTTCTCCTCGAACATATTTTTTTAATTCATCCGGCAACAGATCCAAAACTCGGCGGCGCAAAAGGGTTCCTTTTTCTTTTGGAAACAACATAGAACAATGCAGAGTTAGTTCCTTAATGATTTCGTAACGATAGGGAGATTCTTCAGGGAAGCTGTAAAATTTTTGTAAATCGAAACGGTGGTCTTCTATTAGATGTCTATTTGTTTTCATATTTTATTCGTATTTTATACTCATTTTTATAATAAGTGCTCTTTATACTAAATATCATGTCTTATCTATCAGTTATTAGACATTCTATTATATTCATCAAATATACACCATTGCAATTGTTTACCTGATTACTACATAAAACAAATGCGACGAAAATAAAAAACTTTAACTAAATGATAAGTAGAATGATCATAAATTGAATTAATACGTATAGCTTTCATTTACAGCTCTTACGGGGATATGGAAATCCAAATAAACGGATTAAAAAGGATGATTATCATTGATCGTTTGTTGTATATTGCTCATGTAATAAGAAACATTACCGGAACTATAAAAGGATGATTCCATGAAATTCGGATTTTTTGCTATGCCCTTACATCTTCCCACTGAAAATCCTGTTCTATCACTCGACAGAGACCTTGAAATGATTCAATGGGCGGAGGACATGGATTACGACGAGTTTTATGTAGGAGAACATCATACCGCTTCTTGGGAACCCATACCATGCCCAGAGATGTTTTTGGCGAAAGCGTCAGCATTTACAAAAACTATTAAACTAGGAACCGCCGTAGTTAGTGCTCCCATCCATCATCCATTCCTTTTAGCGGAACGTTTTGCGTTCTTGGACCAACTAACCCGGGGAAGGGTCATTATGGGTGTGGGCCCGTGCGGCTTACCACCTGATGTAAGAATGTTCAACTTGCCACCGTCAGAACTACGAGGCAGAATGCAAGAATCTTTAGAAATAATGGTGAAATTACTGGAATCACCAGAACCCATGTCTTTCAAAGGAAAGTATTGGGATATCAAAGATATGGCAATTCAGTTACGTTCCTATCAAAAACCCAGATTAAAAATAGCACTTGCAACTTCAGGAAGCCGAGGATCACTAGAATTAGCTGGAAAGTATGGAGCAATACTTTTCTCTCCACTATCAGCAGGCGGAGGTGTAGGTGGACACGGTCGTTTAGCCTTAAAAGATCATTTTGAAGTAGCGAAAGCGTCATCTGAAAAGTTTGGACAACAATTTGAAAAGGAGGATTGGAGGGTGGTTACCTACGTGTATCTTGCTGATAATTCCCAGCAGGCGCAAAAGGATGTCATGGAGGGCATTGAAAGAGACTGGAAAGATTATTTTTGGGTGATCAACGGAGGAGTACTACCCGACTGGGCAAAAGGTAAAGACCCATCCAAAATAACTGCCAAATTAATTACAGAGAAATTCAGATGGATAGTTGGGACTCCAGATGAAGCTATCGAGCAAATAGAAAAAATCAATGAAGAAGCTGGAGGGATAGGTGGTTTAATGCTTACCACACATGAGTGGATTGCACCGGATAAACAAAAACGATCCATGGAACTTTTTGCCCGATATGTAATACCTCACTTCAAAGGCCATACTTCAGATTTAAAACGTGAGTGGAAAAGAACACAAGACCTAAGCTCCGAGGGTAAATTACCGTTTTTACTGGGCTCGGAGTTAAGCTCTGATTACCCCTTGGGTGGCAGTAAAAGCAACTTGAACCCCGAAAAATAGATGGAACCCTTTAAATTTGAAACTCTCTAGGTTTATCAACCTTACTTATGGAAATATTTCACTCACATTCAATAAGGTAGTTATAATCTCATGCTTGTCCATATTTTTCACGTTGGGATGCTCAGAAACTTCAACTAGCGAAAACAAAACCATTTTTTCTGGAGATGTGTTGGATTCCAAAGGAGACTATAGCGCTGAAATGTTCAAAATTTTTGGCTGGAAAGCTTCAAAAGAATTTCCAAAAGACTCCCTGCCAAAAGCAACAAATATATGGTATGGATTTTACAAACAGAAAGACGTCGAACTCAGATTTTATAATAGTCACTCAGATTTAAAGACTTACGGTATTAACGAAGCGGAACTTACGGTTTCTATGGGAAAACCAGAATTTCACCAGGGTGGAATCGATAAAACCCGATTAGGATACGGAGCTTACTTGATCGCAGGGAACGTAATAATAATGTGTGAAGCTGAAGTAAACGACTGTTTGGAATTAGTACAATTTGTAATCGATTAACTCTAATATGGAAATACACAGAAACAAGAAAACGGTTCGCGATTTTGTTAAACGGAAGAGGCATTTTTTATGACACGCACAAACCAAATTAATGATCCCATGATTGTAGCTCCCAGTCCAACCCCTTTTAACAAAAAAGATGAAATTGACTATGCCGCAATAGAGTACAATGTCACGAAATGGTCAAAAACTAAACTTTCAGGATACGTTTTGGGATCTGAAAATGGTGAAGAAGGATTCCTAAACCTAGAGGAAAAAATAAAGATAATAGAAAAAGTTAAAGAAGTTAATGAAGATAAAAAATTAATCATCGCAGGGGTCGATTCGCCATCAATTAAGGAAACATTGAAATTATCGGATATGATGAGTAAAGCCGGAGCAGATTTAATTAGAATTAGAATTCCCAGAAACAGAAAAAGTGTACCGAAATATTTCAAGAAAGTTTTGGATGATATCCAATCTAGAGTAATCATAATACATCAAATGGATCCTGGAAATTTTGATGCATCAATGACAAAAGTGGGAGCTGATCCAGAAATTATAGGAGATATAACCAACCATGATAGAGTTTTTGGTTATATAGCCAGCGCTCAGATGAGATTTGAAGCTAAAGTAAAAGAATATATTAATGAGAAAAAACGATTTTGGGTTGGGAACAGTATGCTGATATATCCGGGGGTTTTTATAGGAGCAAATGGTGCATGTATGATGTTTGGTAATATTGCACCAAATATCTGTATGGATATTATAAGATTATGTATGAAAAATGATTACAATAGCGCAAAAAAACTACATGATAAATGTGTTTACGCTGATTGGAATATCCTTTCCAATGGAGCTGCCGGACTAAAATATGCCATGGATATAATTGGTTATAAGGGAGGCTTACCAAGAGCACCAATGCCTGATTTAGAACCATCCGAAAAAAGTAAAATTGTTCAGGGATTGAAATTAGCCAAGATCATTTGAAAAATTTTACGGTACATAGTAAATAGAATACCTTAACAGATTCTTCAATGTTACCGTGCATACTGAACTCATTGAGCCTGTTTGAAAACATAAACAGGACCGATTAATCTATCTTAATCCCTATACGCGAGTCACATAAATCAGTATCGAAAATCCAAAAACCACTTTCGGCCAAATTTTGGATTTTAACAAGAATTTAACTAATAAACAAATAACCTTATTAGGTCTTGCACAATCAACATTTACGATAATTTATATAGTACTGATCGCACTGGTATTGTTTTATTTTGAAAAGATACTAGGTGAAAACAATGATTTGTTTGGAATTATCGGATTTCTACTATTGTTTGTTATTTCTGCAACTACCACGGGCTTTTTGGTATTAGGTTATCCGTTAATACTCTTGTTTCAACATAGATTTAGAGAAGCAGTGTTGCTCATAACCGCGACCATTGGATATATGGGGCTATTCACAATAATTCTAGGGATAACATTATCCCTATATTAATCTTTGTTTCAGACTCAAATTCAGTCAAATTTTGTTTCCTCTTCGAAAGGATACAGAGGCTTACGCCTGTGCTTATATGAGAAACTCGACATATCAGCACTTGTCACACCAGGTGTATTCGACATGATAATCTCCCTAGCAATTGGCTCGTACGCAGCCCGAGGCGATACGGTACCTTTACATATAACGACTTTATAATGTTGAGGGTCAATACCGATAGAATAATATTGTTGCCGAGTCATATTTCCTATACCTCGCATCGTGTGTAGTACAAGCATGTAACCTTCTTTAGTAATCAGGGCCACTGATGGGCCATAATCGAAAAATCTATGCCCCCCATGTATGGGCGTTGGTTCCTCAAATCTACCATCCGTGATAGCTCGCACATAACCAGTAACTTCGATTGGTTCTCCATGCAACTGATCAGTTCCAGCCCCAACCTTAATTGATACAGTCGACCCAACCCCGGAATCGATACACGTTTGAACAGCAGTGGAATCGAAAAGTGACATGAGCAGACTTCGTTCACCTTTAAGTCCTTGCTTGATAGCCTCCGCCAACAAATGGGTTGAATCAGCCGTGCCACCACCACCCACATTGTCACCAACATCCATTATTACCGTCGGGCTACCCGTAGTCGGAGCGTTCATCGCCCGGGTGATCGAGTCTTCCATCGAGGTGGAATCGTTTTGTAGATCAGAACGCCGATTCCAAGCCCTTTTAGCTAACCAGTTAGCCAAATGATCAGCCATTTCGATATCGTCATCTGTAACGACGAGGAAAGATACTCCCATGTGTTCGACATCTGCATATGGAAATCCCTGACCACAACTTGCAGAAAGAACTCCTGGTTTTTTAATCACCTCATTTACGTCATTAACGATATCGAGCATCGGCCCAAAAGACGTCGGCTGTTTGACTATATTAATGATCATTGGCACCTGCACTAGGCGTTGGACCGGTTTGATTTCACCTTTTATAGTCTTGATCAAAATATCGGAGGCTTCGATCGCCCGTTCTACCGGATCCAGATGAGGATTCGTGCGGAAAGCAACAATCGCATCAGTGTTTGTAACTTGTTTTTGTGTAATATTCGAATGCAGGTCCAAAGTCATCACAACAGGGACATTTGACCCAACTATCCCTCTGACTAGATTTGCGACTTCACCGTCCATATCCGGGAAGTTTTCTGATACAGCGGCTCCATGTTGCGCCAATAAAACACCATCCCATGGCCCTTTCTCCTCCAAAAGAGCAATCATTTCGGCGGTGATACGGTCGAAGGCATTTTTAGTGATAGTACCGGTAGGACCCGTGAAAGTGAACAAAAGTGGCACAAGTTCAAATTCATATTTAATGGCCCCTTGAAAATATCCGGATAGAGTAGAGTTAGCTGTCGCATGTTGTTCTGCTATTTCAGCACCACGCAAAAACTCGTAATTGACAAACGCGTCGTAGTCAGTTTTAACAGACTGAAATGTATTTGTTTCGTGGTGAAATCCTAATGCAGCGATTCGCATATATCCTCAGGGCTTACAGCACCTTTTATCTTAAATATTAAAACCTATTTTTTTATTCATGGGGTTTTCACAAATACTGATTTTAACACATTGTGAATACAAATCTGGTTGTTTTTTTTGACCAAAATTCTTTCGAATTTATATTGGTTTTTTACCATAGTGGACAAAAGTAAGTTTCAATTGATATCCACCACCAACAATCTCATATTTAATTTGTTCATCCACACAAACATTTTCTTCCCAGAGATATTTCACTTGTAGATTTCAGTTTCAGAAACACCCATTTCTTCTAACAAAGCTTTACAACGGTCAATTGAATGATAAGAATTTGCCCCTTCGCAAAGCATTATGATGTTTCCATAAATTACATACCCGCTATACTTAGCTTTAACTCCTCCACTACCGTGAGTTCCGATAGGACCGGCAAAAAAATACCTGCGATCTTTTATTCCTTCTTTCCATACCGATTCATCTTTATCAAGGATCGCGTTATCACCTGTAACCTCATCAGCAAAATACGTACCTGTTTGAACCGCAATTTCATGACTAGGATAAAACCTTATCTCGTATTCTTTAGCATCAGATCCATCTGGCCTCCAAAAACCAAAAACAGCAGCGTTAGCGGCGGTTAGTCCTTCCACATTGTATTTCTTGGCAATCTTAAAACCTGCATCTTTCAAATTGTCTTGAGTCAAAATCGTTTCAGACGGTATAATGTTTTCAATACCATCATTAACAGTTAGTTCCGTTTGATTCCCGCCACTATTGCCACAGGCTACAAAAATCACGAATAAGAATGCTGTGGAAAATAATCCGAATTTCATACCAACCAACTTAAAATGGGGACCTTCATCAATCAATCAAACTCCAAAGTAACTTATTAAATTCATATGGTTTTTCGGCTCTAACACCATGTCCAGTGTCCCAATAGTGAATTTCACAGTAGAAAATATTAGATTGAACTTTTTTTGCAATACTTTCCAACATGAGTCCTCCTTTTTGGGTATTACCTCCGACAAGAATAGTTTTAGCACTAACTGATTCGGCTAATTTTGGGGCATCATGCCATACCCAACCAGGTCCCACATTCCAAATATTCAAATCATGGTGAAAAGCATAACTCGCTCTTACGGCACCCCAGTATGGATCCGTTTTGAAGATTTCAGGATCGTATTGTTGATAATCAAAAATTGCATCAAGTACAGTCCTCCATTTCGGTTTCCGTTCCAAAAAGAAATCCTCTCTCCCATCAGGACTTAAGGTATGATCTTTTTTTTCAGAAAACCAAGGCGGATCTTCAAGTAACATCGACTGTATCTTGTCAGTTCTTGAAGCAATTTCAATTGATGACGATGATCCCAATGAATGCCCAACAAGAATTAGATTTTTCTCGTTTAGAGAATTGATCATTTGCAGGATGGGAGGGTAGTACGTAGAAATATTGTATTTTTCTATATGTCCCGATTTATTATGCCCAGGCAAATCTACAGCATAAACCTTAAACTTTTTGAATTCTTGAATCATTGGTTTCCATACTTCCCATCCACCAGTCCAGCCGTGGATAAAGAAAATAGTCGTATCAGATTCAACGTCATTACAGAAATAATTTATATTTGTTTCACTAGCTTTATATGTATATTCTGGCATTTTTCCTCCAGCCAAGTTATATGTCGAACTCAGCAAAAAACGAAACTTAAATAGATATTTTTTTTACTGATTCGTATTTTACAAAATTTCAAAACCCGAACAGTTCAATTACAATTGCATGGGACTGAAATATGATTTAGAAAATACCCGTTGGTACGAATAATAAACTGAGAGCATTAGAATACAGAAGGATTGTCAATGTCAAACGTAATTAAAGTTGCTGTGGTCGGTGCTGGTGGAACAGGTGGCTACTATGGTGGCGCCCTTTCCAAACAAGGACATGACGTAACTATGATCGCACGTGGATCACATCTTGATTCAATAAAATCTAAAGGACTTCAAGTCAATTCTGTACTGTTAGGCGATTTCCACTTGGACATTACTGCAACTGACAATATGGATTCGATAGGAACAGTCGATTTAATAATTTTTGCAGTAAAAAGTTACGGAACATTTGATGCAATAAAAGCAATGCACAATCTAATCGGACCCAAAACATTAATAATCTCGACACAAAATGGTATTGATAGCGAACACCTCCTGAGTGAGGCTTTTGGTGTAAACCACGTTTTAGGATGTACAGCAACGGTGTCATCAATGATAGAAGAACCGGGGATAATCTCCCAAAAGGGAGGACCGGGCTCACTGGAAATTGGCGAAATGAATGGTGGTAATTCAGGAAGAGTCAATGAAATTATTTCTATTTGTTCAGAGGCTGGTCTGAATGTTGAATCACACAAAAATATTGTTCTTGCGATATGGAAAAAATTCATATTCATTTGTGCGCTGAGTGGGATGACCGCATTAACTAGAAAACCCATCGGTGAAATCTTTTCGCAAACGACAACTACCGATATGTACCTCCAGGTTTTAGCTGAAGTAGTAGCGGTCGGAAAAGCGGAGGGAGTTGATATACCGGACGATACTGCTAACAGTACATTGAGATCTACGAAAGCGAGAGAACCATTTATTATTGGATCTATGGGTCATGATCTGCTAGCCGGAAGACCAATAGAGATTGGCTTGCTAAACGGCCGGGTCAATGAATTGGGACGCAAACACAACATAGCCACCCCATCAAATACAGCGATAGAGGCTGCACTACGACCACACGAGCACGGATCTCTAAGTTGATAATATAAAACCTGCCTGTGGTAATTAGCATTCCTCTGCAACCGTATTTACAATTAATTTACTATGAAAAAAAATACGTTTTTAATTTTTGTTTTTGCGTTAATCCTGGGTTGCGCTACTGGTAGTACCACAAAAGATGTTGAAATAAATACCTCTTCCGGATCGTCGCAAGATGAATCAATTATAAGAGTGACGACGACAACTCCCATCATCGCTGATTGGGTGAGTGAAATTGCCGGGGACAACCTTTTAATTGAATCGATCATCCCTTATGGTGTAAACCCTCATTCTTATCAATCAGGGGCAAAAGAGATCGCAACTATTACCGAGTCTGACTTGATATTTTCTATTGGATTAGCATATGAAGAGGCAAAAATTACTAAACTTTTAGCGAACAACTCAGAAATTAAAGTCATAGAAATAGGAAATGTTATTTCTTCAACAGAATTTTCAAAGAAGACAGATAAACACAGTCATGATCATGGGACAAATGATCCACATTTTTGGTTTGATCCACTAATGGTGATTGATGCTGTAAAGCTTATAACCAATGAGCTATCACAGTTGGATCCTAACGAAGCAGATTACTATAACAGCAGGTCAAAAAAATATATTATAGAACTAGAAGACCTAGATAAATACATCAAAGACGCAATAAATCAAATCCCAGTAAACAATCGGGAATTTATGACTGCTCATGAATCTTTAGGTTATCTCAGTAAACGTTATGACATCGACGTAATTCATGCAGTAATTCCTAACGTTAGTTCAGAGGCTGGAGTAAAGCCCGAAGACTTAGTAAACGCTGTGAAATTAATAAAAAAACATGATATAAAAATCATTTTCCTAGAAAACGAAACCCCTGATAAATCTGCAAAAACAGTAGCAGATGAAACAGGTATTAAAGTAGTATCGGGTTTGGGAGTTGAAACATTAAAAGACAAAAACCAAAACTATGTTACTTTTATGAAAAGTAACATAGACATAATAATTGAAAATCTTAAAAACCAATGAAACCTAACATTGCATACCAAAAAAAAATCAAATGTTCCATGTGTATAAGGGAAATGGGCGACGAATGTAAATGTTGTATACAAGTTTTTGACGTCTGTGTTGAATTTGAAAACATTCTTGCCTTGGATAATGTTTCCTTTTCAATTTCCAGAGGCGTACTTACTGGAGTTGTTGGACCAAACGGAGGAGGTAAGAGCACCCTATTTAACGCTCTTGTTGGACTCCAAAAGATAACACACGGAACAATCCTAATTAACGGTGAATCACCTGGGAATTTACGTGGGAAAATTAGTTATGTTCCACAAAAAGAGCAGGTAAACTGGAGATTCCCTCTCTCCGTTAAAGATGTTGTTGGTTTAGGAAGGACTGGTAGGGGCTCTGCTCTACAAAAATTAGGATTTTACAGCAGCCCAATAATTGAAGAATCCCTAAGGAAAGTAGACATGTGGTCCCACAGAAACCATTTAGTCTCTAATCTTTCAGGTGGACAGCGACAACGAACTTTTATTGCCCGTGCTCTAGCTCAAGAAGCGGAGATATTGTTGCTGGATGAAGCATTCAGTGGTGTCGATATAGCATCCCAAGAAGGTGTAATAGATGTGTTACGTAGTCTGAGAGATGAAGGCAAGACAATTCTTATGGCGACGCACGATTTAAATAGTCTTTCAGACAGATTCGATGAAGTCCTATGTATTAACGGACACATTTGTGCGCATGGAAATCCTGAATCAGTATTTACAGAAGAGGTTTTAACTGAACTTTATGGGGTTCACGGCGAAAAATTTGCCGAACATCATATGGGGCGGCATAATAATGGGAATTGATTTCATACTGGAACCCCTTCAATACTCGTTTATTGTAAGAGCTTTAATAGTCTGCATATTAGTAGGAATAATGTGTCCATTTCTAGGAGCTTTCGTAATTAATCGAGAAATGGGATTCATGGGCGACGCCTTAGCACACTCGGTTTTACCTGGAATGGTAGTAGCCTACGCAATAGGATTTAGCCCAATAATCGGAGCCGTTCCCAATGCGGTCATTGTGGCTCTTTGCATTGGATATATTGTAAAAAAAACTAGAGTGTCTAATGATACATCGATCGGGATTATCTTTTCGGCTCTGTTTTCGATAGGCTTACTGACACTTGCGTTATTAGGTGGTACTAGCGTTAGTGTAGAAGATATATTACTTGGCCAGGTACTAAACACATCTACCACGGACGTATTTGTAACGATTGCTCTGACCATTGTTTTGTTAGTGGTCATGATCATTCTTTATAAGCCGATGGTTTTTGTTGGTTTTGATTTTGAAGGAGCTACGGTCGCTGGCATACCTTCCGATAAATTGGACTACTTGCTGCTAGTTTTGTTATCTGTCGTAATCGTAATGTCACTTCAAGTTGTTGGGGTTGTGTTAGTTATCGGAATGTTGATAACGCCCGCTGCCGCAGCAAGCATGATCGCCAAACGTTTCCCGCAAATAATTATTTTAGGAATAATTTTTGGAGTGATTTCAGCAGTGGTAGGGCTTTATATCTCATACTATTTCAATTTACCTTCCGGCCCATCAATCGCATTAGTATCCTCTACTATTTTTGGTTTATCATTAGTCAAAAACTGGAAATCACGATGAATTCTGGTGGCAGAATGAACGACCGATCCTCGTTGTATTAAAAATACTCCACCGAACCAGATTAGGTTTCTTATACCTCTAAACACATTTGAGACGTTATAAAACAGTAATTCTTTAATATTTTGTAATAAATTTTTTGAGTATTCCGTACGATAATTCTTTGTTTTGTTCGCTGAATACTTCATGCCTTGCATTATCTATTAGTTCATATTTGATATCAGGAAAAATGCCTTTAAGATACATAAATAAGGATCTGACTCCTTTTCCATTTCGTCCCACAGGATCCAAAGAGCCTGATAGTAATAGAATAGGTACATTGGTATTGCTATCTTTATAACCTCGACGATTAAAAACAGACAGCATTCCTATAGATTGATCATCCCATAAACTATTTGTAACTCTAAATCCACACAAAGGATCTTTGATATATTCGTCAACGTTGGAATTGTCGGATGATATCCAGTCACTGTTTGTCCTGTTGGGTTTAAAACTTTTGTTAAATGATCTAATTGTGATTAAATTTAATAAATCACTCGTACCCATTTTTCCCTGCCTAAAGATTTCGATTGCGATTAATAATCTTTGAATTCGAATTAAAAAGTTTGGTATTTTAGATGAGCCGGTTAGTATAAGACCTTTAATTGGTAAAGGTTTCTGGATAGCGGACAAAGCGATCCATGAACCCATACTATGACCAATTAAAAATTGATTTAAATTTGGATATTTATCATTGGTCGATAAAATTAATTCTCTAAGATTTCTTGTTACAAGTTCCCAACCATTTTGATTGGCAAAATAACCAGGCATATCTCCGTTATTTATCCCAATACCATGACCTTTATGATCAGCTGAAATGACATGAAAACCGTCAGAGTTGAGTTTGGTAATAAGCCAATTATATCTATTTATATGCTCAGCCATACCGTGGCTGATATGGATAATTCCTTTTGGTCTTTCCCGCCGAGTTAAATACTCGTAAACGCAATTATTATCAACTGTAATATTAAAAGTCATAATTTGTGCAATTAACCTTTTTGAAGTTCTAGTTAGGTAGCCTGAATGTAATTAATACCTAAAAATAATTTTTCTGATTATAGTGTAAACTTTTGGATAGAAACCAAACTAAAAACTTTTCTCAAGTTTGCTATTTTAAGGAAAACAGGGATAGTAAATGCCCGATAAAGACAAACCAAATAT
>PCAX01000054.1 GCA_002730795.1 Chloroflexota bacterium | reverse complement strand
TGCTGCAGTGGCTGATATAGCGTATACCCTTATTGATCCCAGAGTGAGGCTAGGTTCAGCTTCGGAGGATTCTTAATATGGGTCAGGGAAAAAGTTTTATATGGTAATTGAAAATTCAGAAATACCGTTAGGCGATACTGATAAAAATCGTCGTCGTTTTGGATTGAGTTACATATGGTGGTTTCTGCGGCGTTACCCTGTATTTCCAGGGATAATATTATCACTTTTGGTTATTGCCGCAATTTTTGGCCCAAGTTTGGCTCCATATGAGAGAGATATCGGGGCTGTGCGTGACCGGCATTTAGGAATGGGTCAAACGTCTGAATATAGTGACCCACCTATTAAATCTTGGTGGCCTGATGGATACCACTTATTGGGAGCCGACCATGTTGGGCGGGATGTTTTTTCGAGATTACTTCATGGAGCAAGGATTTCCATGCAGGTTGTACTGGTATCTCTTGGTATTGGTAGCGTTGTAGGCATAAGCCTGGGAATGGTCGCCGGATATATGGCGGGTGAACAGACATTTTATCGATACAATCCCACAGTAATACTTGGGATATTACTTTCAGGAATTTGGATTGTATTACTGGGGCTAATAACTTGGATACTCATGCCCATCATTGCATTGCTCATAGAAAACATCGGTCTTGGGACCTTTGACCAGAGTGTCCAGGTAGCCAATCCCTTTTCAAGTTTTTCAGAGAACCTAACCAAACTTGGACGAGGAACGGGAACTGATGGTACGATTTCCATACCTATAATGTCGTATTTGATTTGTCTAATTGGGGGAATACTTATTCTGGGTGGTGCTGTTCTTTTGTTGATTGATCGTTTCGTAAATACAGGCCCACTGAGAAAGCGGTTTAAACTCTGGTTCTTAGGCGGTGGATTTATAGACGGTTTGATCACAAGATTTGTTGACATATGGTACGCAATGCCGTTTCTTATGGTCGCCCTGATTGTTGTTTTGATTTTTGGTAGAGGGTTAAACGTTTTGTTGTTTGTGTTGGCGTTAATATCTTGGACGTCTTTTGTCAGGGTAGTGCGAGCCCAGGTAATGGTACTTAAAGAACTTGATTACGTAGACGCTGCCAAAGTTTGCGGAGCTAGTCATTTCCGTATATTGTACAAACATCTTCTACCCGGTATATTCAATATCGCCATCGTGGTTGGAACTTTGAGTACTTCTGGATTGATACTTTCTGAGGCAGTGTTAAGTTTCGTAGGTGCAGGAATTCAACCTCCCAAGCCGGCTTGGGGTGTGATGACAAATGAAGGTAGAGACTATTTGACCATTGCTCCCCACCAAGTCCTCGTACCCTCTCTAGCAATATTTTTGGTGTGTCTTTCACTAAACTTTTTGGGTGACTGGTTAAGAGACAGGCTCGACCCGCGTATGCGTCAAATCGAATGAATTTGCGTTAAACCCAAACCGTGTTTAATGCCCGCAAGCACTCTTTGACCATTATTTCCGCGGCACCAGGAGAAAAAGGGGTAGTGTCTACTTCGTATCCACCTTCGGGGTAGTTTTCTTTCATTGGCATGTAGCCGTAATATCCGTTTGAATAGCCTGAAAATAGGGTCCAGTCTGCCGGAGATGAATTTTTTACTTGATATCCAATTTCAGCAAATGGCTCGACTGGTATTGAAACAAGGGCTGTATTTCCAAGCCTTATGATCTGTATAGGTACAGGTTTAGTTCCACCTGTACCGAATATTTCAGACAGTCGTTTATGAATAGTGGCTCGTTTCGCTGGGAAAGCCGCTTTTTTTATTTCATCTAACACTTCAGTTCTCTTACGAGTTTCCTCAAGGAATTTTTTTGCGTTATCAAATGTTTTTTTTATTTCTTCGACGGCAGGCAATTCTTTTATTGGCATTAAAGCCTCATAAGTCAGAGTGGATAATGTATCGTCTGATTCTCCACTTTTAGGGAAAGAATATATACCTAAGTCCGCACCCGATGGAACAATTTTATCTAGCTTTTCCTCTCGTGGGACAGGGTCCGTTAACAAACGTACCCGAGCGGCTTCTATTCCTAACATTTTACCAAGTTTTCTGTATATTGAGAGATTTCCAGTGAATCCATCTATGGGTCCCTGATTACCAGCAGCACCTTGTAAAAACAGACATATACCGCCAACTAATGACTCAACGGTTCGTCGCATTGGACCAGGGTAATCAGGAGTTATCATTCTGTTTTCTGGTCCCATTATGGTTGGGTGGCATGCGTAATTAACCAAGGTGGCCACTGCGTTGCCTTTCAGGTCATCTATGGAGGTAACAAGTACTTCATGGTCGACAAACCCATTAAGATTTCTACCCGTGAAAAGTACTCCATTTGGTCCTATAGGCCGACGATTAACATTAATTTTCGATGTACCCCTACCGGTATCTACTCGCACTTCTTGCATATTTTGATATGTTTTTTGCACAGCTTCTAAAGCTTTAATGGGTAGAGACTGCATCCAAGGTTCGATTAAGTGGGCGCCTTCAACTATCCATCCCCCCTCTTCTATGGGGCCCGAGTGAGTGTGAGTGTAAGAAATTCTGATATTTTCGTTAGGTATACCTGTTCCTTCAGATATGTAATTCCGGATCACTGAATCGTTTTCCGGAGAAAGAATTCCGATATCTATATCTAATATGACTATTTGATTATTTGTATCTTCATTGTCTGTTTGAGTTACCGTTAGAGCGGAGATATAAAGCGGCATGTCAACTCCCTCAGCTACCTGGTGAGTTTGAGCTCCCCATCCGGCGTGCGATATGCCTATTGGAGGAGTGATATTTGCTCTAGAAGTTCCCGCTTTTAACATGATTTATTTTTTTCGAAACAGGTAAGTTAACCCTAATTACAGGTTATTTGAGTATTTGGTATTATTACTCGACGACGCATATCGCTCCCTGAGCTGCATCTCCAGAGTATAAAGACCTGTATGTGAAGCATCCAAGTTGTTCGAAAACGTGTTCATAGGAAGACGGTTCTTTATCGAATGTTCCTTTGGACATTGCATCTGAATCCCAATAATCATCTTGTCCCTCATCAGCGGTAGTGCTGCTGGCGGACTTTCGGGCGTTCGTCCACTTCACGGTGCTTCCTTTAGAAATTTTTACTATTTTGGGTACAAAGTCAATCTTTGAAGCTCCAACATCTTTTATATCCACAATTATTTCTCCCGACAAAGGGTCGCCTTCAGGTACTTCGTATTCGAATCCTCCGGCTAATTGACTTTCTTCTGATCCCACAGCAGAACCTACACCAACGGATTTTATACCCGCTTCTGCCATAGCGGTGGCAGTGGCAAATGCTTTTTCCTGAGCTTTAGCAGCGGTAGATCCGGCACCTACCTGAACGACCACATTGGCTGCATCTCCACCCTTTGCTACCCATGCCTCGGCCGTGGCTGTTGCATTTTCTATTTTATTTTGTGCCGTCTGGGTTTGAACAATATCAGTAGTTGTTAATCCTCCACCGCAAGCTAATAAAAGAGCTGCTGTGACCATTGAAAAAAATGTAGTGCAAAAAAATCGTAATACCATTTTGTTTTTAGTATAAAGCATAGGTTTTTTGTTAAATTTTTGAAATATTCTCTGGAGTTTAACTTTAACATGGAATTGACTTCAAGATGTTGTTTTTTAGTTGGACTTATATTACTTGGTTGTATTAAAACCTCTTGAAATAACTATTATTCCTCCCAGTAATGTGATTATCGACGCAGCAATAAAAGATAATTTATACGCTAATAAAGTGTTATCGTATGTTTCAGAAATCCAGATAAATAAGGAACCAAAAAGCGCTATCGAAAATACAGTTCCCACCGTTTGAGATACCGAAAGAGTAGCGCTAAATAACCCCGTTGAATTTCCTTCAGTATCCCTAAGATTCAGTGCGTAAACAGAACCTTGGTGAACCCCAAATCCTAAACCATGTATAATCGTTGCCAACTGAATTAAAGACAGGTCTCCGTTGTTTAATGTTGTTAGTAAAAGTAACAAACCTGCAGCCGAAACAATTGAACCAACTACTGTTGTAAATTTATCTCCTATCTGATCAGACAGTAAACCACCAGTAATGTATCCAAGTAGTGACGAAAAAGATAACAATCCCAATAAAAACCCGATCATTAAACCTGATTCTCGTACAATATCGTTTACGTAAAAGGGAAATAAAAACCACATAATAAAAGTTCCAGTTGTTACTAATAAATTGGAAAACCCACCCGATAAAATTTCTAAGTTTTTTTGTGACAAAGAAAACGTCACTAATTTATTGGTTTTATGTTGATCTCGCCTCAAAAACAAAAAGAACATACACACAGATATTATGAGACTCGACATAGTAGTAACAGATATTAGTCCGTTTGTTATTAAACAACCTATAAACAATACCGCTGAAAATATTCCCGAAAACAAGAAAATAGAGCTTTCAAACGATGGAGGTTTTTGTGGTAAAAGGTGTGTTCTATCTAATGTCCGTAAACCGATCAACGTAAACACAAAAACCAATACACCGAAGGGTATTCGCATATAAAAAATATATTTCCATCCGAATTCGTCTGAAATCCACCCCCCTAATAAAACGCCTGTCATTTGTCCGATTGCCACGGCAGTTAGAGTGAATCCTAGTGCCGTACCTTTTTGCTTTGCCCCAAATGTTTTTGAAATTAGAGCAGGTCCTAAAGTGAACAAAATTGCAGCGCCGATACCTTGTGGAATTCTCAACAAAGTTACTTCAAACAAATTGTTTTGTAACCCAATTAGTGCAACAGATATTGTATAAAAGGCAATACCCAAAATTGCCAGACGTTTTATGCCGAAATAGTCAGAATATATTCCAGCAATAAAACCCGTTCCGCTTCTGGCTGCGTGATATACGATTATTATCCATAAGACTAAAACAATATCAACGTTCATGGATTCCCGAAAGACCGGAAGTGAAACATTAATTGAAAAGTCGAGAGCAGCGATAAACAACATTCCAAAGCCACTGACAAACGCTTGTATTTTTGGAATTTTATTTATTTGCAAGGATAATTAACCACCGCCCACTGGGCGAACTACTTCAATGATATCCATATCATTTAAAATAGTTTTTGGATAATCATCTTTAGGAATTATTTCACCATTTACTGCTACTGCAATTGAAATGTTTGAAGGGTTAATTTTGGCTAACAAGTCAGAAAGAGATTTTGAATCTTCTATTGGTTGGATTTTTCCATTTAGTTGAATGTTCATTAAATTGTGTTACTTTTTAAATACCAATTGCATCAGCCAGCAATTTTGATGCTTTATATGTGTCTTTATATTTGGATATTGATGAAATCACGGCAATGCCACTTGCCCCAGACTCAATAACTTGCATAGCATTATTTTGCGTGATTCCTCCAATACCTATCACAGGTATAGATATTTCTTTGGAAATATCTCGAATTAACTTTGTTCCCGAAATCAGACCCTTTGGGTGAGAACTTGATGGGAATATTGTGCCAGCAATTACATAATTTATTTTATTTATTTCGGCTATTTTTGCTGATATAACACTGTGTACTGATTGACCATAAATTTTATTTTGAGGCCATGAATATAGGGTTTTAGAGTCTGTTTTTTCAGGAAAATGAGTGCCCGCAATACCATGAATATTTATGGGTGTTTCAGAATTTACCATAATTAGTGTAGTATTTTTTACCAGTTTTAAGACCATGTTTGTAAAATTAATTAGTTCTTCGTAATTAGCATCTTTTTGTCGTATTTGAACCATGTTTACACCTCCGTCAATTGCTGCTTGAATTGACGCGATCATAGAAGTCCTTTTTTTTGTTCCGTGACGACAGGGCGTGATAAAACATAGAATTTTTTTCGGAAGAATTTTGTTCATTTTTCCTATGCAGGTTTTGATACCCCTTCAGTTGGACTACTAGGCACAGCTGTTTCTTTAATTGGCATTCTTCCGGCTAAATATGCTTTCCTACCAGCGGTTACACCCTGTTTAAACGCCTCAGCCATTAACCCTGGGTTAGATGATTGGGCGATCGCTGTGTTTACCAGAACGGCGTCTGCTCCCATTTCCATGACCGCAGCTGCATCAGAAGGGACTCCAATACCGGCATCTACGACGACTGGTACTGAAGATTGTTCAATTATTATTTTTATCTCTTCTTTTGTTAAAATACCCCGTCCTGATCCTATAGGCGATCCGAGTGGCATTACTGTAGCGCAGCCAAGCTCCTCCAATCGTTTTGCTAGAACTGGATCCGCCCCAATATAGGGGAGACAAATAAAATCCTGTTTTATTAACTCTTCCGCTGCTTCTACCGTTCCAATAGGATCTGGTAACAGATAATCCAAATCCGGTATCACTTCTATCTTTATCCAATTAGACCCCGTTACCTCACGGGCCATTTTAGCAGTAAAGATTGCTTCCTTGGCCGTTCGAGACCCAGCAGTATTTGGTAATATTTGATATTTGCTCCAGTCTAAGTGGTCAAGGATTGTTTTTTTACGAGGATTGTTTAGATCTAGTCGTCTTATAGCTACGGTTATTATTTCAGTTTCAGATAAATTTACAGCTTGGAGAAGATCGTTCACAGTTTTATGTTTACCTGTTCCCGTCATCAATCTAGAATTAAATGTTTTATTGGCGATGTTTAGTAAATCTTCCATAAGTTATATTTAAACTTCCCCCATAAAGTGTTATGTGTAATTTTGTAATTAATTTAATTTTACTTAGGATAATGTGTAACAAAAAACCTTACAAATAAGAGTTCTATCACCGAATTAACTCAAAATAAACCTAACATGTATAGGAATTGGGGATTTAAACAGATTGAAAGATTGTAACTATATTGCAAAAAAATATCGAAAAACCGCTTGGTCTTTTTATAGATCTTGATGGAACAGCTCTATCGTCTAATGAAATACCAAATCAAAACGTCCTAAATTCGATAAAATTGGCGGCGGAAAAAATTCCTGTATCTCTAGCATCTGGCCGAATGCATGAGGATGTGTCCCATTTTGCTAGATTATTCGGCTTATCCTACCCTCAAATTTCTGATAATGGAGCGAGGATTTTGGACCCAGTGTCGGGACATGTACTTTATGAGGCTACTATTTGTGAAATAGAAGCCAAAAGAATAGTAAAAAAAATAAGTTTAAATTCAAAATTGTTTTTTGCGGGAGAATCGGGTAGGTTGTTAACGTGTGTTGACGATATTAATTTATGGGAAATCTCCGCCATTACTGTTGAATTAAGAGATCGGATAGAGGCTCATGATTGGTGCAACGAATTATCCACCGATAGGGTAGATGGTGTTGTTTCAGTAGGGAGTAGGGGAGAGTGGTATGCAAATTTTACGAAACGGAAAATCAACAAAGGATCCGCTATTCTCAAAGTGGCCGAGTACATAGAAGTAGATGCAAAATCGCTAATGGCAATTGGAGATGGATCAAATGATTTGGATATGTTTAAAGTTGTAGGTACATCAGTTGCTATGGGACAGTCCATTCCGGAAGTAAAACAAAAAGCTACTTTTGTAACTGGTTCGGTTGGATGTGATGGGCTCGTTGACGCGATAAACGAGTTTATTCTTTAAATTGAGTATTATACTCTTCAATCTTTCGATTCCCTGAACGACTTTAATCCTACCGAAATCCCCTTCCTCCAAACGGATATTTCGTTTTTTAGCGCCGTTCCACGTTTGTTGTTGTAATCTCCGATATTTCTAAATTTTTTGTACCTTCTTTTAATATTAGTATAGTTATTTTTTTGATTGAGTTCTGAAATTTCGTCGATTAAAATCATTTTCAAAAGTCTTGCTGATTCTGTCGGATGTAGATGAGCCCCCCCAGTTGGTTCATTAATAATTCCATCAATTATTCCCATGTCCAAGCAGTCAAATGAGGTCAATTTTAAAGCTCCAGCTATGTCATAGGTACCTTGTGTTTCATTCATTTCTGTCCGCGCTCCTAATTCTGGCGAAATTTGAGTGTAAATTGCATTCTCCATCATTAAAACTCTGTCCGATATACCAAATGCCAAAGCTGCTTCAGAGCCTCCCTCACCTATAATAACGGAGATGGTCCGTGTTTTTATGGTGGAGAGTTGATTAATCATTGAGGCTATTGCGCCTGCTATTCCTTTGTATTCCATTGCTATCCCCAATTTAGGTCCGGCAGTATCTATTAAAGTAATAAATGGTAGTCCAAAAGTTTCCGCCATTTTAGCTCCTCTTTGTGCCTTCCTGAAGCCCTCTGGCGTGATTTGTCCCGCCCTTAACGGATCGTATGTTTCAGGTGATGTTACAGTTTTTTGTTGTGCCGCGACTATTGCCGATTGACCTTCAATACGGCCAACTCCCAGGATTACTGAATCATCATCGCCAGATATCCTATCACCATGTAATTCAATGAAATCCGAAAATATTTGTGTAATATAGAATTTTGAATCGGGTCTGTCTCCCCGGCGCGCCAATTTAACTGTTTCCCAGGGATCTTTTTGTAAAACGGGTATTTTCTTGGTTGTTGGTTCTTTTTTTCGCTCCAACGTAAAGCTTGGAGAAATAAGATCCAAAAGTATAGTTATTTGATTTTTTAATTGTGGTCGTTCTACTATTTTATCTATGTGACCATGTTTAAAATATGTTTCGGAAACATGCTCTGAATCTATATGTTTCCCTTCTATCTCTCTTAATTCTCCTAAAGATGAGAGACCCACATGAGCTTGTGGTTCAGCTAGGATGATATCGCCCATTGAAGCGAAGCTAGATAATACCTGCCCAGTGCAAGGGTTTCCCAAATGGACCAAAAAAGGAACTTTTTTGTCTTTGATTTTTTTTGCGGCGATGACGGTTTTCGCCATTTGGGTCAAAGATAAAATCCCTTCCTGAATACGCTTCCCTGCGGAAGTCACTAGTGCTACAGCAGGAATATTCTTTTTAGCAGCGTACTCCAATGCTAAAGATACTTTTTCACCCACTACGAGTCCCATACTTCCCCCCATGAAACCTGAATCTAAAACTACCAATACGATGTTAGATCCTCCGACCCTACAGGTACCTGTAATTACGGCTTCGTTTAATTTTGTTCTCACTTGATCTTGAGCGATACGTTTTTTATAAGATAATTTTGGAGAGAATTTCAACGGATCGTTTGATTCCACCCATTTGTTAATTTCTTTAAAAGTTCCCTTTTCCGCTACCATAGCTATTTTACGTCTGGCAGTAATACTATAGTGATATCTGCAGGATGGGCATACTCGGAGCCTTCTATATAAAGATGAGCTGGTTAAATTTTCGTTACAAATTAGGCATGACGTATGGGGTTTTTCTAAGTTTATAGAATTGTCCAAATATTCGTTATTTTCAGTGGGATTAAAGCTAGTTTGATTTGACATCGCTAATTATTAGGTTGAAGTTTTTGTAAACTAATTTTACCGCTTTGGTACGAGGAAAGTAAGATTTTTATAATACAGGTCTTGGTTTTCCTGCTTCGCCTTGTCCCACAATCCCCGTGTCTTCTAATTCATCCATTAAACGTGCCGCCCGTGGGTAACCAATTCGGAGTCGTCTCTGTAACAAAGAGACGGATAAAGTTCTTTGTGATTCAGCTAATTCTACTGCTCGTTCATATAATGAATCCGTAGATAATTCCGACGTAATATCCGGTGTATGGTTTGTATTGTTAGTCACTACCAATTCCGGAAGATCCGGGCCTGATTGGGATTTCCAATGCCCAACTATGGCTTCAATTTCCCTATCGGACAGAAATATACCTTGTACCCTATAAGGTTTAGATCTATCCACGGGCATATAAAGCATATCTCCACGTCCAAGAAGTTTTTCTGCTCCAGGAGTGTCTAAAATTGTTCTGGAGTCAATTTGAGACATCACTGAAAATGATATACGGCTGGGAAAATTTGCTTTTATTAATCCGGTTACCACATCAACTGAAGGTCTTTGAGTAGCTACAACTAGATGTACGCCTGTAGCCCGCCCCAGTTGAGCGAGTCTTACGAGTAATCTTTCAACTTCGCCTGCTGCGGTTAACATAAGATCGGCGAGTTCATCCACGAGAACAACCAGATATGGCATTCTTTGATTTGTTTTAGCATTATAAGAGGCTATATTTTTTACGCCTGCCTCTTCCAATAGTTTAAATCTGGACATCATTTCTTCCACCATGGACCTAAGAATGGTTACTGCTCGTTCAGTGTCAACCACTACGTCGGTATACAGATGAGGTATACCTTGATATGGAGTTAATTCTACTCGTTTAGGATCTAGCATGACCAAACGGACCTGAGTAGGATCTAGAGATATAGTCAGACCAGTAATAATAGAGTTCATGCAAACACTTTTACCTGAACCTGTTGAACCAGCAATGAGAGTGTGGGGCATTCTAGCCAAATCACACATGATTGGGTTGCCACCGGTTCCTATACCCAATGGTACGGGTAGTGCCGATTCTTTCTGAAATTTCTTCCATTCATCCATGTCAATAATAGATCTCATAGTGACTTTTTCTGGCTCTTTATTCGGAACTTCAATCCCAACTACTGATTCGCCAGGTACAGGTGCCTCGAATCGAATGCTAGGACTTGCTAGTGCCAGTGCCAAATCTTTTTCCCGATTAAGTATTGCGTCTACTCTAACTCTTTGTCCCCCCGACTGAGAGTTGCCTTTCCAGCCGGGTTTTAATCCGTACATGGTAACTGTGGGTCCGGATTTTACGTAGTCTGAATCAACCGTTACTTCTATTCCGTGCTGTTCTAATGATTTTTCAATTAAAATACTTGTTTCTTCAAGTTCTTTGTAATTAATTCCGTGTATTGGGGCTGTTTCCAATAGGTTTAGATCTGGGTATTGCCAATTAAAATTAATGACCGAGCTATAATCGTTTATTGGAGCTTTTTTTCGTTTTACTTTTGGATCGTCGTTCCAAACATCTAAAGTTTCTTCAAAATTAATCGGTTTAGGGTGTGAAGGTTCTTCATCTATATAATCGATTTTCGGGTGTTTTCGTTCAGGAATTATTTGTTGATTCGTTGTTTTGTTTACCTTTGTTTTCGCGATACTATCTAAAATTTTTAATTTTGAGATTGAAACTAGGTTATATATTCCTTTAACCCTTTTAGTGTTTTGGATAAGATTTCGAAATAAAAATGTTCCAATTGAGGCAACCCTTTTAGGAGTTACGATAAAAGATCCTATTCCTAATATAATTATTATTCGGAGGAAGGCTTGAGCCCAATGCCAATTTGAATAATTATATTGATTCCAGTAGAAAGGTTCTCTCGCAAGAATAATTGATAAAGTTCCCCCCAGTGATTCACCGGT
Organism: Chloroflexota bacterium; assembly: GCA_002730795.1. Classification (GTDB taxonomy): domain Bacteria; phylum Chloroflexota; class Dehalococcoidia; order Lucifugimonadales; family Lucifugimonadaceae. Next base: position 1,742 of record PCAX01000054.1, on the reverse strand, counting down.
ATTTCCGAAGGATTTCAATGGGGGAAGTACACCCATTACAATTATTATGGCTATCGATAAGCATAATCCTATTATCACCAATCGCCACTTTTTCAATAACACACCGATATGAAATATCGCTAAATAGGTCATAGGAAATATATAGATTACTACTATGATTGCCGATGCTCCCAAAACGGAAAGAAGGGTTTTGTAAAAATAAGCACCACCAGCGAAAATAAAACTTGTTGATAAGAAAATGAACCAAAATTTAAATGAACGCAGAAAAGATAGATAGTTGTTTTTTGGTTTTGTTGTTTTATATGTCAAGATTAGTAATAACTACTATCGGTCGTTTTTTTGTACGTTTGTAAATAAAGTCGACAGTTTTATTTTCTATAATTCTTTTAATTTCCTTTAAATGTAGAAGTTCATCTTCCCTTTGGTCAAGCAACTGTTTTAACTCATTTTTGAGATCTTGGAATATCAGGGTTGTACTTTCAGAATTTTTAAAACCTACTGAAGTAATAGTCATAGATGTTATTAACTTTCCGGAAAATTTGTTTTTACCAAATGAAATGACCACTATCCCTTCTTTTGATAATTTAATTCTTTCCTCAAAAATGGTACCATCGTCGTCCCCCATACCGTTACCATCAATATAATTTTCTCCAATAGGAATTTTGTCTACTATTTGACCTTTTTTGGCGGTGATTTCTAGGACATCACCGTCCGTCAATAAAAACCCGTTTTTTTCATGCACCCCACACTCTATCGCTAAATTAAGATTGGCTTTCAACATTCTGTAATCTCCGTGGATTGGTACAAAATAGTGAGGATTTAGCAGGTTTATTAATAATCTCAGTTCCTCGCTACTTGCGTGACCTGATGCATGGGTTTTTGCCTGACTGTTGGTTATTACCTGAGCCCCCTGTCGGACGAGATTGTCTATTGCGTCATAAACTTTGATTTCATTTCCTGGGATAATACTAGCCGAAATAATTATTGTGTCACCTTTTTTTATTTTAATTTCTTTGTGAGTTTTGGAAGCCATTTTGACAAGAGATGACGTTGGTTCACCCTGACTGCCTGTAGTAATAATTATGACCTGATCTTTAGATAGACTGAGTGCTTGGGGGAGTGTTATTTTTACTCCGTCAGGAATACTTAAATGCCCAAGTTCTTGACTTATTTTGGCGTTGTCTATCATGCTTCTACCGGAAAAAGCAACCTTTCTGTTACATAATTTTGCTATTAGAAAAACCATTTGAATTCTGGCTATATGGGAAGCGAAACTAGATATAAACACCCTGCCTTTTGCATTAGATATCAAATGTAATAAACTTGTAAAAACTTCTCGATCCGATCCCGAATATCCTTCATCATCAGCGTTCGTTGAATCCGCCATTAACAACAACACTTCAGGCGAGCTAATGTTGGCTAATTCGGCAAGGTTTGAAGGATTCCCAAGGATTGGGTTATGATCAATTTTAAAATCACCCGTGTGGATAATTTTTCCCTTTGGAGTATCTATTAACAAACCAGTGGAATCTGGAATGGAATGACACACACTAAACCATTCAACAAAAAATTCTCCTATTTTTTTTTGATCTCCAATCGTTATTGGCATCAGATCTAATTTTTGATTGATTCTACTTCTTTTTAGCTTTTTTTTAATCAATTCACTTGCAAATGGTGGAGCATAGATTGGGACATTGACGTGGTCCAGAAGATAAGGAACCGCTCCTATATGGTCTTCATGC